>CBIHQA010000703.1:0-2045 GCA_966211475.1 uncultured Neisseriales bacterium | reverse complement strand
CAAGGCGCAGGTCACCGCGCAGCTGGATTTCGCCCAGACCGAACAGACTTCTGAGACCTTCAAGCCGAACCCTTCGCCGCAGGATTCCACCGTCCGCAGCCAGCAGACGGTGGAAGACCTCAACGACGGCAGCAATGGGGCATCCGGCGTGCCGGGGGCCTTGTCCAACCAGCCGCCAGGCGCAGCAACTGCCCCGCTGGTCGCGACCAATCCGCCCGGTTCCACCGCGCCCAATGCGACCAGTACCACGCCAGGTGCAGTGCGTCACCGCGAGAACACGATCAATTACGAGGTCGACAAGACCATCAGCCACACCACTTTGCCGGTGGGCTCGGTGCGCCGGTTGTCGGTGGGGGTGGTGGTCAACTACAAGCGGCGTATCGTCAATGAGCAGGAGAGCTTTGTTCCGCTGACTCGCCAGGAGCTGGCGCAGGTCGAAAACCTGACCCGCGAAGCGATGGGCTTCAACAACCAGCGTGGCGACACGTTGAATGTGGTGAATGCCCAGTTCGCCGACACCGTGCCAATGGTGCCGGTCAGCCGCGTCAGCTCGCTGATGGAGTGGGCGCAGGAACACTGGTTCGAATTGCTGAAGTGGACGGTGATCGCCCTGCTTGGCCTGTACCTGGTGCTAGGCGTGCTGCGTCCGATCCTGCGTGAACTCACCGGCCAGACCCGGCGCGAAGAGCCGAAGCTTGCCGGTGCGGGCACCGGGGGGGCGCCGGGAGGGATTTCCGTGACGGTGGGCGAAGAAGACGAAGACGAGGATGAGCTCCGTCGGCAACGCGAACACGAAGAGTCGGAAGAGGCCGCCCGCATGGTCACCTATGCGGAAAACCTCACCTCGGTGAAGGAATTCATCAAGACCGATCCCCGCGTGACGGCCACCATCATCCGTGAGTGGATGGCAAAGGAAGAGGCGGCCGGATGAGTGACGAAGGCGTTCGCAAGTCAGCCATTCTGCTGATGACCATCGGTGAGGAAGAAGCCGCCGAAGTGTTCCGCTACCTGGGCCCCAAGGAGGTCCAGAAGCTCGGTTTCACCATGGCGTCGATGGAAGGCGTTACCCGCGAGGAAGTGGACCTGGTGCTGCGCGACTTCCGTGCCGCTACCATGAATCGCGCCAACCTCGGGGCGGCCGACGAATACATCCGTACCGTGCTGACCAAGGCGCTCGGCTCGGACAAGGCCGCCAACCTGCTCGACCGCATTCTGCAAGGCGGCGACAACACCGGTATCGAATCGCTGAAGTGGATGGATTCGTCCTCTGTGGCCGAACTCATCAAGAACGAACACCCTCAGATCATCGCCACCATCCTGGTGCACCTGGAGCATGACCAGTCATCTGAAGTGCTGGCCTGCTTCACCGAGCGGCTGCGCAACGATGTGATCCTGCGGATCGCCACGCTGGAAGGCGTACAGCCGTCCGCGCTGCGCGACTTGAACGAAGTGCTGACCCAACTGCTGTCCGGTTCCGACCGCATCAAGAAGGCGGCCCTGGGTGGCGTGAAGTCCGCGGCGGAAATCCTCAACCTGATGGGTGGGGTGGTGGAGACCGCCGCGCTCAATTCCATCCGCGAATACGATCCGGAACTGGCCCAGAAGATCCAGGACAAGATGTTCGTGTTCGAGAACCTGCTGGACCTCGACGACCGCGCCATCCAGCTGCTGCTGCGCGAAGTACAGTCGGATGCGCTGGTGGTGGCGCTCAAGGGCACCAGCCAAACCTTGCGCGACAAGATCTTCAAGAACATGTCCCAGCGGGCGGCGGAAATGCTGCGCGACGACTTCGAGGCCAAGGGGCCGGTCCGCTTGTCCGAGGTCGAGGCGGAGCAACGCGAAATCCTGAAGATCGTCCGCAAGCTGGCCGACGAAGGCCAGATCGTCATGGGCGGCAAGGGCGGAGACGAAGGCCTTGTCGAGTAGGGTGATCCCGGCGGAGTCGCTGACGCACTATCAGCGCTGGGAGCCGAAGTCCCTGCTGGATCTTTCCGCCCAGCCCGAGCCGGAGCCAGCTTCGGGGGAGGCCGACGAGCCGGTTCCGG
>CBIHQA010000702.1:0-2050 GCA_966211475.1 uncultured Neisseriales bacterium | reverse complement strand
GGCTTTAATCTCGATAGATCATTGGGCTCCAAACCCCTTCTGATGCTCCATACAATAAACCCGCCCCCCAAACCGCCCCTTGTTGAACCAGCAGAACTTCGCCACCGCATACGTCACCGGCGAGTCGCACACCGCACAAATCATCTTCCCCTTCGACCCACCCTCTGTCGCTGAAACCACCATTGGCGCAGCAACCGGTGCGACCGACACCGCCGCCTCGGCCATCACCGCCACCGGCGCCGCCACCGAAACCGCATGCGCCACCTCATCCCGCAACCCGAACCGCGCCTTGTAGTCGATGCTGCCCGGCCGGTGCCAGCGGGCGAGCTGGATGGCGAGTTCTTGAACCGTGTCGCCGGAGACGACCTTCGCCAGCGACGCGACGGAGGCGAGGATGCTTTCCGACTCCAGGTCTTTCTGCAGCCAGTTGTAGATGTGGTCGGCCTTGATCACGTTGTGGGTGTCGCGCTGCTTGGGGCGGGTGATGCGGCTGTCTTTCGACACCATCACCACGCTTTCGAAGCTGGGGCTGAGCCGCACGCCTAGGCGGGTGGGTAGCGCCAGGCGTTCCAGCACGGCGGTGCGCAGCACGTGGATGTGCTTGTCGTTCTGCTCCAGGGGGCTGGGGATGCCGTAGGGCTTCTTGGCGTACCAGGCGGTGAATTCGCCTTGTTCGTTGATCTGCAGGTCGGCGTTGAAGTGCTTGGTTTCCAGCACGTAGAAGCATAGGAAGCGGTTGATCAGCAGGTGGTCGATCTGGGCGACGCGGCCGTTGCACTCCAGCCGCAGGTCGTGGATGACCGCCCAGTTCTTGCTGTCCTTCAGGTAGAAGTCGATCTCGTAGGCGCTTTGCGCTTCGCCCTTGGCACCGGTGCGGATGCGGCGGACTTCGGCTTCGATCTCTTGCCGTTTGGCGGGGCTGGCGTCGGGGTGTTGCAGCAGGGCTTCCAGGGCTTGAAGCTGTGGGGTCTTGTCGTCGGCGGTCTTGATCAGCATACGGCGGGGTGGGGGTATGGGGTGGAGGATGCGTTGATGCTATGCAGCGTAGATCACGGCTGGGGCCGCCGCGAGGCGATTTATCGGTGGCAGGATGTCGATAGGGCGGGCTGGATGGCGCGTCAGTATTGGGTTTGCGACCGACGCGTATGCTAAGTGATTGACCGGGCGGGCATTTGCCGGCAAAGCATCCGAAAGCGGATTTGCAGAAAATGCCGACGGTATTTTTACGGTCGGTCTGCTGACGGGACGAAAACGGGCGTTTTCGCGGGAGGGGGACGACCATCCCGCAGGATGGCCGGTGGGAGGTTAGCTGTTGGCGAAGGCGTCCAGCTGCGGGCCGGCCATGCGGTAGCGCACCCATTCGCTCTGCGCGGCAGCGCCGACGGATTCGTAGAAGCGGATGGCAGGTTCGTTCCAGTCCAGCACGCTCCATTCGAAACGGCCGCAGCCGTTGTCGCGGGCCAGCCGGGCCAGGTATTTGAGCATGGCTTTGCCGGCGCCGGTGCCGCGATGGGCGGGGGTGACGTACAGGTCTTCCATGTAGAGGCCGTTGCGGCCCAGCCAGGTGGAGTAGCTGAAGAAGTACACCGCAAAGCCGATCGGCTGGCCGTCCAGGCTGCAGATCAGCGCGCGGGCTGGGGCGCCGTCGGCAAACAGGGTGCGTTCGATGTCGGCGGCGGTGGCGACGACTTCGTGCGCGGCTTTCTCATAGACGGCCAGTTCGGTGATGAAGCCGAGGATGATTCCGGCGTCTTGCGGGGTGGCGGGGCGGATGGTCAGCGACATGGCGGGGTTCCTTGTTTTGCAGGCTTGGTCGCCATGCTAGATTCTGCATCGGAATGAAGGAAGTGCATTGTTTTCAAGAACGAATGCAGGATGTGCAGATGAATATCCGCCGGCTGGACCTGAACCTGTTGGTGTTGTTCGATGCGCTGTACCGGCTGCGGTCGGTGCAGGCGGCGTCCAATGAGGTGGCGCTGAGCCCGTCTGCCTTCAGCCACGGGCTGGCGCGGCTGCGGGCCGGGCTGGAGGACGAACTGTTCTTCCGCGT
>CBIHQA010000701.1:0-2051 GCA_966211475.1 uncultured Neisseriales bacterium | reverse complement strand
ATTAGGGAGATTGCCGCCAGAGGGAAGACGCTACGTCGGCAAGCAGCCACGACGGGTCGGCTGGAGGACAATTGACCCCCTTCCACGAATTGGTCGAACAGAAGCGAGGCTCCCTTACAAGGCCGACCACGCGCACGTTCGCCTCCCCTCATCTGGCCCCCAACGTAGTCTGTACGCAAAGCGGCCGGGGACAATCGTTGAGACGGCGCCCTACCCCTCAGCACCCAGGCGCCAAGCAGCATTCCCAACCGGTATGCTGCACCAACACCTGTAGCCCGGATGAAGCCAAAGGCGGAATCCGGGGCAGTGGCGCGGGATAATGCCGCCCCCCCGGGATCGAGCCACGCATGTCACCGCCAACCAGAAATGCAAACGGCCCCTGCCGGAGACCGACAGGGGCCGCTGAATGCGAGAAACGCGACGCTCAGTTGACCTTGAACCTCAGCAACGCGCCCGCCAGTTCCTTGGTCTCGCCCTGCAGCAGACGCGCCACCGAGCGCGCCTCCTTCACCGAAGCCGCATTGTCCTCGGCGCGTTGCGCAATCATCTCGATATTACGGGCCAGATCATTGCTGGCCGACTTTTGTTCCGCACTGCCGCTGGCGATGTCGCTCACCGTCTGTACCACATCGCCCGCCCCGCTCTGGATGCGCTGCATCGCCTCGCCCGCCTCACGGGCCAGCCGCACGCCTTCCTGCAGGCGCTCGTTACCGTCATGCATCGAGGTCACTGCGCGCGTGGTTTCGGTCTGGATCTGACCGATCATCGAGGTAATCTGCTGAGTCGCCGTCCCGGTCCGCTCCGCCAGCTTGCGCACTTCGTCCGCCACCACCGCGAAGCCGCGGCCCACCTCACCGGCACGCGCCGCCTCGATCGCCGCGTTCAACGCCAGCAGGTTGGTCTGGTCGGCAATCTCGCGGATCACACCCACAATCTGCGAAATCTGCTGCGAGCTGTCGCCCAACTGGTTGACCGTCTGCGTCGTCTCGTCGATCACCTTGGCGATCTGCTCCACCTCGTGCATCGACGCGATCACAATGGTCTGGCCTTCCGCCGACTGACGCTGCGCATCGCGCGCCACATCATCCGCATGCCCGGCATGGTCCGCCACGTGGGAGATACTGACACTCATCTCCTCCATCGCCGCCGCCATCGCCTGCGCCGACTGGCTCTGCGACTCCGCGCTGACCGCAAGCTGCTCGCTCACCGACGCCAGACGATCCGTCGCATCCGTCACCTGCTCCACCATCTGCCGGCTGCTACCGATCAGCGACTCGATCTGCCCCGCCATCCGGTTGAACGAATCCGCCACCTCCGCCAGCTCGTCATCCACATCCAGGTGCACTCGCGAAGTCAGATCCCCCTTCGCCAGCTCACCCGCATCTTCGATCAGCTTGCCAAGCGAACGCCGCACCGACAGCGTCGCCCCGGTAAACAGATAGCCACCAAACAGCACGAACAGCACCACCACCCCGACCAGCACCGATCGCCCGGTACCGTCCAGTTGCCACGTGCCGGTCACCACCAGCAACAGCAACACGATAGGCAGCACGAACACCGCCTCGATCAGCCAGAACTTGTTGGCAAAGCGCAGACGGGAAATCAGCCAATCGGCGGGTTGGAACAGGGCAATCAGGGCTTGCACAGTCTAGATCTCCGAAAATCCGTCAGCGGCGGCATGTTGGGGGGCCGAAGCATTGAATGATGAACAAGACGTCGCGCTTCGCGATTGATTCAGCGCAACCGCGCTCAACGACGCAGGGCGTCAGCGTATCATTGTGGAACGTTGTGTGCACCTTCCCGCAGCCTAAGATTGTATGCGTGCGGCACAGCAGTGCCGTACTTGTACTTCGGAAGAAGTCTCTAACCTGTCCTCTAAGGAGACAGCGCATCTGATATTTCATCAGTCAATAATTGACAGTACCGGTGACAAGCTATGCTCACAAACGCAGACAACGAGAGGAACCAACGCTCGGACGACGAAGCTTTCCGAGGGTCAATCACGTAAGCCAAGGTACCTAAACGAGCTTTCGTTGACCTGGATCAGCCTT
>CBIHQA010000700.1:0-2063 GCA_966211475.1 uncultured Neisseriales bacterium | reverse complement strand
CCGGCGCCCGGCAGATAGACCTCGCACCAAGCGTGCAGGTCGGTGAAGTCGGCTTCCGGGCCGGACGGGCCGTCCAGCGCCTTCACGTCCGGCGCCAGCTGGATCAGGTAGCCGGACACGAAGCGCGCCGCCAGCCCGAGGTGGCGCATGGCCTGCACCAGCAACCAGCCGGAATCGCGGCAGGAGCCGGAACGCAGCGTCAGCGTCTCTTCCGGTGTCTGTACGCCGGGCTCCAGGCGGATCAGGTAGCTGACGGTCTGCTGCACCTTGCGGTTGAGCTCGACCAGGAAGTCGATGGTCTTCTGCTCGCTGCGGTCGACCTCGGCCAGGAAGCTGGACAGGTTCGGCGTCAGCTCGCCCTTGACCAGGTAAGGCGCCAGCTCATGCTTGAGCGTCGCGTCGTAGTCGAAAGGAAAGTGTTCGGCCGTCGGCTCCAGGAAGAAGTCGAACGGGTTGTAGACCGACATCTCCGCCACCACCCCGATGGTGACCTTGAATTCGCGGGTCTGCTCCGGCACCACCAGCCGCGCCAGGTAGTTGGAGAACGGGTCCTGCTGCCAGTTGATGAAGTGTTCTTCCGGCGCGATGCGCAGCGAGTACGACAGGATGGGCGTACGGCAATGCGGCGCCGGCCGCAGGCGCACCACCTGGGGCGACAGCGACACCAGCCGGTCATAGCGGTAGTGGGTGACGTGGTTCAGGGCGACGTGGATGGACACTGGCGGCTCCGGAAATCATCGGGGGCCTGCGGCCCGCAGGATGGCAGGCAGCAGCGGGCGGCGCGGGTCGTGCCCGCGCCGGCGGCGGCAAACATCGGGTCAGGCAGCCTGCTGCATCGACATGGCCGGCATGTTGTAGGTCGGCCGCAGGAACTGCTTGTCGATCGCCTCCGTCAGCCCATACAAGTCGGACAGGAAGTCGTTCAGGAAACCCTGCAGATCATCGCCGACCAGGCTGTCCATGGTGCCGAAGCGCAGGCGGCTGTTCAGCGCGCCGGCCAGCCGCTCCAGCTCGCGCGAGGCAGGGCTGCTGTCGGCACACAGCGTGCAGATGATGTCGTACACCTCGTCGGTGGCGGCCCGTAGCGAGCGTGGCGAGTCGGCACGCAGGATCATCAGCTCGGTGATGTTTTGCGGGGTGACCGAGCCCGTATAGATCTTGCGATACGCCTCGAAGGCGCTCAGCGCATGCAGCAGCGCGCTACCGTAGTAGAAGTCCAGCGTGGCGCGGTCTTCCGGCGCGGCGGGCAGTTGCTGCAGTACCTCGGTATCGAGCATGCGGATGATGTTGTCGGTGCGCTCCACGAAGGTGCCGAGGCGGATGAACTGATAGGCCTCGTCGCGGATCATGGTGCCGACGGTGATACCGCGGAACTGGTTGGAGCGCAGCTTCACCCACTCGATGTGGCTGTCCAGGCCGAAGTGCTCCAGCATTTCCTCATAGCTGTATTGGCGCATGCGCAGCCAGGTGGCGTTGAGGTTCTCGTACATCTCCGCGCTGATCTGGCCCCGCTGCGAGCGGGCGCTTTCCCGCGCTGCCAGCAGGCAGGACTTGATGCTGGACGGATGGCTGTCACCGAAGATCAGGTAGCGCAGCACGGATTCCTCGTGCGGCTCGAGCCCGGCTTCGGCGAAGCGCTCGTTGACGCCCAGCGCGAACAGCGGCACCTGCCACGGATTGAAGCGCGCACTGGCGCTCTTGGTCGGCAGCAGCGCCAGCCGGCGCGACATGGTCAGCAGCCGCGCAGTGTTCTCGGCCCGCTCGATGTGGCGGGACATCCAGTAGAGTTCGTTGGCGGAACGGCACAGCATGTTGTTTCCCCTGCATTTGATCCCCCCCTTGCGGCAGAGAGAATCGTCTTTGCTAGCTTCCGCGGAGCAGATCGAACTAGGAAAGGGCAAAACGAAGCGCCCCCTACCCTACAGATCAATGCGCTTTGAGTTTGTGAAAAAATTCGTAGCGAGCTCTGCATGGCCACTCGACTAGGCACTCAAAAACGAGCGCCAAGTCGCTGGTCAGCGCCCCGAGCTTGGTTCGAGAAGCGCAGCCGTACTAGTGGTACG
>CBIHQA010000699.1:0-2067 GCA_966211475.1 uncultured Neisseriales bacterium | reverse complement strand
GCGAGTGGGTTCGCATGGGACACCAAGTCACTGTGGTCGCCGCGGGGTTCGCCCACACCCGTAGCCGCCAGCCCGAGCTGAACGGAGCGGTGACGGAACGCTGGATCGAGGGCGTCCGCTACCTGTACCTGTCCGCACCGGCCTATCAGGGTAATGGTCTTGGTCGGGTCCGCAACATCTTCACCTTCGTCGGTAAACTGTTTGGCCTGCATCGTCACCTGGGCGACTTTCGACCGGATGCCGTGATCGCTTCGTCCACCTATCCGTTGGACATCTACCCGGCCCGCAGTCTCGCGCGTCGCTATGGCGTCAAACTGGTCTGGGAGGTGCACGACCTGTGGCCGCTGTCCCCGATGGAACTGGGCGGACTGTCGCCGCGACACCCCTTCATCATGCTGCTGCAGAAGGGGGAGAACGACGCCTGCCGCCATGCCGACAGCGTGGTCTGCATGTTGCCCAAGGCGCGTGACCATCTTGTCGCGCACGGCATGTCGCCTGACAAGTTCGTGTTCGTGCCGAACGGCATTGGCGTGGCCGACTGGGCTGCGGAAATGCGCACACCGCCGCCCGACAGCCTGCTGGAAACTATTCGTGCGCAACGCGCCGCCGGGCGCTTTGTCATTGGGTATGCAGGCTCTGTGGGCGTGGCAAACGCGCTGGACGACCTGATTCGGGCGGCAGCGTTGTTGCGCGATGTGCCGGTTGCATTCGTGCTGATCGGACAAGGGCCGGAGAAAGCCACTTTGCAGCGCATGGCGTCAGAGCTGAGGGCCAATAACGTCCATTTCTGCGCGCCGATCCCTAAGACGGCTATCCCCGACGCGCTGGCGGAGATGGATGCCCTCTACATCGGCTGGCAACGCTCTAGTTTGTATCGCTTCGGCATCAATCCCAACAAGCTGATGGACTACATGATGGCGGCCAAGCCGGTGCTGCATGCGGTAGAGGCGGGCAACGATCCCGTGCAGGACGCCGCCTGCGGTCTGTCGGTCGCGCCGGCCGATCCCGCGGCCATCGCTGACGCGGTCCGGCGCCTGATTGCCTTGCCGCAGACGGAGCGGGAGGCCATGGGGCAGCGAGGCCAGGCATTTGTCCGCGCCCATCACGACTATCCGGTACTCGCCGGGCGCTTCCTGGCCGCCTTGCAAGCGTGACCGGCGCTTGGTGACTGGTCAGATGCAAGGCCTTACTGCCCCGGCATTTCCAGCGTAGAATTACGCGTTTGCCATCAGTCGTCCGCGAATTGCGCGGACCCCGTTTCTGCCAATGACGTCGCCCCAATTCCTCCCCTTTGCACTGCCGGATATCGGCGAAGAAGAAATCGCCGAAGTCGTTGACGCCCTGCGCTCCGGCTGGGTGACCACCGGCCCCAAGACCCGACAGTTCGAAGCCGATTTCGCGGCCTACTTGGCCGCTGGCAAACCGGAACTCGCAGACGGGGAGGGCAAGCTCGAAGCGATTTCGGTCAACTCCGCGACGGCGGGGCTCCATCTGGCACTGGAAGCCGTTGGTATCCAGCCGGGCGACGAAGTCATCACCACGCCGTACACCTTTACTGCCAGCGCGGAAGTCATCCGTTACCTGGGTGCGCATCCGGTATTCGTCGACATCGATCCGGCCACCTTCAACCTCGACCCGCGCAAGATCGAAGCGGCGATCACTCCGAAGACCCGGGCCATCATCCCGGTGCACTTCGCCGGCCTGGCCTGCGACATGGCACCGATCCTGGACATCGCCCGCCGCCACAACCTGCGGGTGGTGGAGGACGCTGCGCACGCGCTTCCCACACGGCACCACGGCGAACTCGTCGGTACGCTGGGCTCCGACGTAACGGTATTCAGCTTCTACGCCACCAAGACCATCACCACCGGCGAAGGCGGCATGGTGGTCACCCGCAACCCGGAGATTGCCAAGCGCTGCAAGGTGATGCGCCTGCACGGCATCAGCCGCGACGCCTTCGACCGATACGTGTCCAAGACGCCGGCCTGGTACTACGAAGTGATTGCGCCAGGCTTCAAGTACAACTTGACCGATATCGCGTCCGCCCTGGGATTGCACCAACTAAAG
>CBIHQA010000698.1:0-2076 GCA_966211475.1 uncultured Neisseriales bacterium | reverse complement strand
CGAGGCCGACGAACCCGACCTGGAGCTGGAGGACCTCGTCGAACCGGCCCAGCCGGATCAATTGGGGATGCCGATACTCTGCGTAGAACATGGCCAGGTTGCCCCAGGGCACGAAGTAGCAAAGGTCGTAAGGCTGCTCGTTGCCAAAGGGGCCGCTGCCGTCTTCTGTGAGCTTGCGCGGCAGGTAGGCGATCTTCTCGTTATGCGCGTAGCTCTCGATCGGTCAGGTCAAGCGGCAACATCGAACAGAAGTCGCGGGCCGACGGATTGTCATAGAGCGTGGCGGTCATGGCGAGATCGTTGACGGTAAAGCGCACGCGCATGTCGGTCGGCTCCTGGCTGGCGGGATCATTGTCCTGCTGCGCGATTGCCAGCCCAGGAAGGACAGTTGTCGCTAGTCCAGCGGCAAGAACGAAGCGGCGGTTAGGCCCGTTGGGATTCCGTGTCATCTCAGGCTTCCTTTGCGCTGCGTGCGGTCAGGAAGGCGAGAAAGGAAGCCAGGCACAGTATCGCCGCTGCAAAGAGGAACGTGCTCGCCCAGCCGGTGGTGTCGAAGAACACCCCGCCGCCAAAGGCACCGAAGGTGATCGCGAACTGGATCAGGGCGACCTGCAGCCCCCCGCCTGCCTCGAGGTCGTCGGGAATGATCCGTGTCATCCAGACACCCCACGCGACGGGTATCGGGGTGGTCAGCAACCCCCAGACGAAGAGCATCCCCGCGGTGGCCGGTGCGATATGACCGAACGCCATCAGTGACAGCGCGAGCAGGGCAAGAAGCGCGGGCAGTCCGATCAGTACCGGGCTCAGGTGAGACCGCAGCACGAAGCCGACGATGGACGTGCCGGCAAGACCGCCGATACCGATGCCCAGCAACACGAGCGAGAGGCTGTTGATCTCCAGGCCGGTGACGAGCTCCGGAAATGGCCGCAGATATGTCGAGAGGGCGAACTGGCCCATGAAGGCGAGCGTCGCCGCCGCCATGCCCAAGGCAACAACGCGATGGCGAAAGAGGCCTGCCATTGCGGAAACGGAAACATGCCGCCCGGCTGGCATCCGGGGGATGACCAGGACCTGCCAGAGAAACCCTGCAAGCGCCGCCGGCACGATGATGAGGAAGGCGCCCCGCCAGCCGATGAGGCCGCCGAGAAAGCTCCCCAAGGGTGCCGCGATCACCGCCGCCAGGGCTGTGCCGCCCTGCAGCATTGCCATGGCCTTGGGCAGGTCCCTCCCTGTGGCGAGGCGTGCGAGGATTGCCGTGGAGAGGGACCAGAAACCGCCGATCGCGATGCCAACCAAGGCGCGTCCGAACATGAAGACGGCATAGTTCGGTGCCAACGCCACACTGAGGCCGGAGACGACAAGGGTACCCGTATAGAGGAGGACGACGGTCCGCCGATCCAGCCGCGACAGCAACGAATTGCCGAAGAGGCTGGTGGCGATGGCGAAGAGCCCAGAGATCGCGATGGCCTGACCGGCGCCACCTTCAGTGATGCCGAGTTCCGCAGCGATCGGCGTCAGCAGGCTCACTGGCATGAATTCCGATGCAACCAGGACGAAGGTGAGCAAGGACAGGCAGGTAACCGCGCCCCAGGCGGTGCCCGTTGGGGATCGGAGGGTGTCGGCCGGGATGCTGAGAGTCGTCACGTCAGCGCTTCCTTCGGTGCTTCATGGGGCTGCTGCTGCATGAGCGGTAAGGTAGCGAGTGCTCACGCATCCGATTAGCCGGCATAATTCGCATGGACTTATCGATGCGTGATATAAGTCGGGCGGAGGTGCCCGCATGCAGCGACAGGATCTGAACGACATGCTCTGGTTCATGGCGGTAGCCCAGGAACGCAGCTTCACCATGGCCGCAGCCAAGCTGGGGACGTCGCAATCGACCCTGAGCCACACGATCAAGCAACTGGAAGCGCGCCTGGGGCTGCGCCTGCTCACGCGCACAACACGCAGCGTTTCACCCACGGAGGCGGGTGAGCGCTTGCTGCGCACGCTGGTGCCCCACATCGAGGACATCGAAAGCGAAGTCGATGCGCTGATGGCATTCCGCGCCAAGCCGTCCGGCTCGGTGCGCATCAC
>CBIHQA010000697.1:0-2077 GCA_966211475.1 uncultured Neisseriales bacterium | reverse complement strand
GGAAGACATTCGCCGCTCGGGCTATACCAGCCTGCCCGAAGTGCTGCGGCTGGCACCCAACCTGCAAGTGGCGCGCGTCGATTCCAGCCAGTACGCCATTACCGCCCGCGGCTTCAACACGACCACCGCCAATGAACTGCTGGTGCTGATCGACGGCCGCACGGTCTACACGCCGCTGTTCTCGGGCGTGTTCTGGGATGCGCAGGACGTCATGCTGCAGGACGTGGAACGCATCGAGGTCATCAGCGGCCCTGGCGGGACATTGTGGGGGTCGAACGCAGTCAATGGCGTCATCAACATCATCACCCGCTCCGCGACGGACACGCAGGGGACGCTGCTCAGCGCGGGCGTAGGCACCGAAGAGCGCGGCGGCGCGGTGCGCTACGGCGGCAAGGTAGACGAAGACACTTCTTTCCGCGTGTATGCCAAGGGATTCGAGCGCGACCATACCGAACACGCCAACGGCACGGACGCCCATGACCGCTGGACACGACAGCAAGCAGGCTTCCGGTTGGATTCCGGCACCCATGGCGACAAGTTCACCCTGCAAGGCGACCTCTATGACGGTGAATCCGACCAGCTCAGGGGCAGCGACAAGACGCTCTCGGGCGTCAACCTGCTCGGCCGCTGGAATCATGCCCTCGGAGGAGACGACAGCGTACAGGTGCAGGCCTATTTCGACCGTACCCGGCGCAACTATCCCGGACTTTTCCAGGAGCAGCTGGATACCTACGACCTCGACATCCAGCACCGCTTCCGCTGGAGCAAAAGCCAGGACATCGTCTGGGGCGGCGGCTATCGGGTGATGGAAGACCATGTCACGAACTCGGCAGCCCTGGCGTTCCTGCCCGAGCGGCGCAGCCTCAAACTCGCGAACATGTTCGTGCAGGACAGCATTGCCCTCAGTGAAGCGCTCAAGCTCACACTGGGCATTAAATTCGAACATAACAGCTATACCGGGACGGAAACCCAGCCCAGCGCCAGAATTGCCTGGAAGCTGAATGAAAAGTCCCTGCTCTGGTCGGCGGTCTCGCGTTCGGTGCGTACGCCATCGCGCATCGATACGGAGTTTCTCGTTCCCGGCCAGGCCCCGTTCCTGCTCGTGGGAAACAAGGATTTCGACTCCGAAGAACTCATCGCCTATGAAGTCGGCTATCGCGCCGACCTGACGAAAAAGCTCTCGTTCTCGGTTTCCGCCTTCTACAACGACTACGACAAGCTGCGCAGCATCGAAACCTTGCCCGGCGGCGTACTCATGATCGGCAACAATCTGCAAGGCAACACCTACGGCGCCGAAATCTGGGGCAATTACCGCATCAACGACTGGTGGCGGCTGAGTGCGGGATACAACTACCTGAGGAAAGACCTCGAACTTGCCTCTGGCAGCACCGACGTTACCAGCCTGGACGCGCTGAAAACCGACCCGCGTTACCAGTTCTCGTTGCGCTCGTCGATGAATCTGCCGCGCAATCTGGAGCTGGACATGACATTACGCTCCATCGGCAGCCTGTCCGCCTCGGACGTGCCTTCATACACCGAACTGGATGCCCGTCTGGGCTGGAAAGTCAGCAAAAACATGAGCCTGTCCGTGACCGGGTTCAACCTGCTCGACCGCCAGCATCCGGAATTCGGCTCGCTTCCCAACCGCAGCGAATTCCGCCGCAGCGTGTACATGGAGGCTGCATGGCAATTCTGACGCGCGCACCCTTCATGCGACTTCTGGCCTGCCATGCGCTGCTGGGCATGCTGGCCACCGCCGCTATCGCCGAGCCGGTCGAATATGCGGTCAAGGCCGCCTATCTCACCAAGTTCGGCATTTATGTCGACTGGCCGGGCATCGCTCCCGAAACGCCGCTCAACCTGTGCCTGGCAGGGGCCGATCCGTTCGGCAAGGCGCTGGATTCCGCCGCGACGAGCCAGCAGCCCGGAAACCGGCCTATCGTGGTGCGCCGCCTGCCGGCCATCACGCCTGAATCCAACTGCCAGATCGCCTTCTTCTCCAATACCGACCCGAATGCCTCGCAAGCCATCGACAGTTTGCGCGGCAGCCCGGTGCTGACCGTCAGCGACAGCGGCG
>CBIHQA010000696.1:0-2084 GCA_966211475.1 uncultured Neisseriales bacterium | reverse complement strand
CCGAAGGCCTTCGTCGGCTACAGCGATCTCACCGCCTTGCATGTGGTGCTCAACTGGCAAGGTTGGGTCACCTACCATGGCCCGATGGCTGCCGCCGATCTGATCCACAAGCAGGAGCCGACGCGCAGTCACCTGCTGTCGCTGCTGCGCGGTGAACGGCAGGCGGGGGATAGCCTGTTCCCTGATCCGCTGATCCCGTGGGCGCCCGGCGTGGCGACCGGCCGACTAGCCGGCGGTAATCTGGCGATCCTGCTGTCCCTGATGGCGACGCCTTTCCAAGCCGACCTGCGCGGTACGATCCTCTTCTTGGAAGACGTATCCGAACCACCGTACCGGATCGATCGTTTCATGAACCAGTTGCGACTGGCCGGTTGTCTGCAGGGGCTGGCTGGCGTGTTGGTGGGTGATTTCGCGCCGCTTGGCGGTACACATCGGCACGAAATCGATGCGGTTCTACGCGAATACCTGACGCCACTCGGCATCCCGGTACTGGCCGGTCTTCAGGCGGGGCATTGTGACCCCAATCTGACGGTACCGCTGGGGATGGAGGTGGTGTTGGATGCAGACCAGGGTGTGGTTCTGCTGGCCGAGCAGGGGAGGGGCGCATGAGCTTTGCCGAGATTCTGCCCTTCGAACGCTTGGCCGGCCACGACGAGTTCGTTTCCCTGAAGTCCATCCCCGAGCTGGTGCTGGACCTGCGCTATGCCACTGCCAACAACTTCGTCGGTCGGGAGCTGTATGGCGATTTCGACGGCGCCTACCTTCATCGCGACGCTGCCGGAAAACTACGGGAAGCCGCCCGGTTGCTAGCCCTTCGGCGTCCCGGCTGGCGGTTGCGGGTGCTCGATGCATTGCGTCCGGGGCGCGTCCAGCGAGTGCTGTGGTCGGTGGTGGTGGGCACGCCGATGGAAATCTATGTGGCTGACCCGGCGCTCGGCTCGATCCACAGCTTCGGCATGGCGGTCGACGTCACCTTACAGGACGAGGCTGGGCATGAGGTCGACATGGGCACTCCGTTCGACGATTTCACCGACCTTGCGCAACCGCAGAACGAGCCCGCCATGCTGGCTGCCGGCAGGTTGACCGCGTTGCAGCTGGAGAATCGCCTGCTGCTGCGGGATTGCATGAGCGAGGCCGGTTTCCTGACCATCCCCACTGCATGGTGGCACTTCGACGGCGGCGACCGCCCGACGATCCGCAGTACCTTCGCGCTCGTAGATTGATTCTGGGTCGCTGCGTAGGGCGGAAAAGCGAAGCGCCTTCCGCCGTTTGTCATCTCTCCAACCGCGCAGGTGGAAATCAACGACGTGCGGCGGAAGGCGCTTTGCTTTTCCGCCCCACGGCATGGCTAGCCTAGCTTCCCCGTCACCCCGCCAACAACCGCTCCACCAGCGTCACCCAATACGCGGCGCCCACCGTCAGGTTGGCGTCGTTGAAATCATAATTGGGGTTGTGAAGCAGACAACCGCCTTCTCCAGGGCCGTTGCCGATGTAGACATAGGCTCCCGGCACCTGCTGCAGCATGTAGGAGAAGTCCTCCGCCCCCATGCTGGGCGGCTTGTCGAGGATCACGTTCTCCTCGCCCAACAGCGCCACCGCCGCCTGCCGCGCCCATTCGGCCTCCTGCTCGTGATTGGTGGTCGGCGGGTAGCCACGCGACAGCGTCACCTCGGCCCGGGCGCCGAAGGCCGCCGCGGTATGGGTGGCGACCGCCGAGATGCGCGGCTCCATCAGGTCGCGCACCTCCGGCTTGAAGTAGCGCATGGTGCCGGACAGGCTCACCTTCTGCGGCACCACGTTGTGGACGTTGCCACCCTGGATTACACCGATGGTCAGCACGGCGGATTCCAGCGGGTCCACGTTGCGGCTGATGATGCTCTGCAAGGCGAGCACCACGTGGGCGGCTGCCACGATCGGGTCCACGCCCTTGTGCGGGCGGGCAGCATGGGTGCCGATGCCGTGGATGTCGATGTCGAACACCGTCGAGCCGGCCATCACCGGCCCGGGGCGCACCGCCAGCGCGCCCAGTTGCATGTCCGGCTGGTTGTGCATGGCGAAGATCGCTTCCATCGGGAACAGCTTGA
>CBIHQA010000695.1:0-2084 GCA_966211475.1 uncultured Neisseriales bacterium | reverse complement strand
GGGGCGGCAATCATGTGACGCTTGCGAGCATTCGTTTCGAGCCGAAGCAGTGAAGGCGTGGGCCCGCGGACGGGATCTGCGGGCCGCTGATGTTTGCTGGTCAAAGAAGTCTGAAACAACGGGCCTCGATCCCGACGGTCGACCTTTCGCTGCGAAAGGTTGAGACCCAGGCGCTGAGTGGGCAGCTGCAACCCGGCAATTTGTGAGATGGCGGGAGTGACCGCTTCAGGCGGTGGATACAAACCTTCGTCGAGCAGCATGAGCGGCCGCACGCGACCCATTGGAGCCGGCGGCGGCTTTCTCAGCGAGCGACCGGTCTACCCTGGAACTTGACCTTCGCCGACGCCGTCGACAGGGGCAGTGACGGCGAGAGCGGTCATTCGCAGGCGGCCGTCACCAACCTGGGCAAGGTGCCGGCTGCCCGCTTGCGTTCTGGTCGTCCTGATTCTGTACTTCTACAAGTTTGCGCCGGGGCATTGGTTTGAGTTGTCCGACGATCCGGCGGTCTCGGGCCAATTCAGGGACTTCATCGGCGGGCTGCTGAATCCCATTTTTTCGTCGGCGGCTTTCGCTGGCCTGGACTCTCAGCTGGCGTTTCTTTCATCCTGGGCTCCATATGGCCCCACGAGCTCAGATCGCGCAGAAGATTGTGCTGACGTCGCGCAGTCGCCGGAGATCGAAAAAGGGATTTCCGTATAAAAAGCTCGCGCTGGCAACATCCTTCTTCCGATCAGGCTTGGAATGCTCGTGATCGGGGAAGAAGGGGAGTTCAGGATGGTCCCGTGCCGAGTCGGCGCGATACACCTCTTTCCTCTCACCGGGCTTGAACAGCATGTAGGCGTAGTCGTCGAGCGTGTTCAGCCGCAGCAGCCACCGCCATCCTGATGGCAGGTCGACCCATAGATGCCACCCCCGGTCCCTGCGTTCGGCCTTGCCGACCGAGCCGCGCAGTTCATACGCGATGAAGTCATGGGCAACTAGGATCGCGTCGTCAGGGATGGCAGGGCTGCGAACTGAAAACGGCAGGTCGTTCGTCAGACCGAACAGCTTCGACAGGAATGCCATCACCGAGGGCTCGGCCCTGGCGGCTTCCAGATGCTTCGTGCACACGGGTATCTGCACGAGAAACGCTTCCCCGCCGGCTGCGCCGATGGTCGCTCGTGCGTCACCCACCGGCGGAGCGCCACAGGCGATGCAACTGCCCACCCCGGTCATGATGAGCGAGCGGGTGACGGTAGTGTTGTTGAACCGCCCTTCGGCCAGCGTGCTCGCGGTCTGCGTCGATTTGGCTGCCCACTGCAGCCAGGCTTGATGTACGGCCCTGGCCGCTGGCGTGTCGATGTGGTCATACAGTGCCTGCGTCGACTGCATGGTGGTCCACTCGCGCCCGCATTGGTGGTGCCGCAATGTGTTTGGGGGCCGAAAGCGATAGGTGCGGATGCAACCGCAGTGCTCCGTCGCGGCATAGACAGCGATACCTTCGTCTTCGGTTCGATCCCAGTACCGCTCGCCTGCACCGTCGATAAGGTTCAGCCACACAAGCGGGTTGCGCGTCACGCTCTCAAACAGGAACGGCCGGCGTTTTGGGATGTCGTCGAAGTTTTTGAAGCACAGCGCGGCCACACAGATGTCGATGGCGGTCGCGCTGCGGTCAGCATCCTCGCCAAATTCGGCGAGCATCGAATCGATGTTGAACAAGCGCCACTTATCTGGTTGACTCATTTGGTTCTCCCCTATGAACCGATGAGTCTAGCGGGACAGATTGGAAAGGCCGTGGCACGAGTTGCTGCCCCAAATGGTCGAGCAGCTCTTGGCCGCAAGCGGTCCACTGATTCGACGAGCCGCGACCGCTGCAGACCGGGTTCCGCCGCGCTCGACGTCTCGGACATTCATGGCACGGAACAGCTGACATCACGCTGATCCCTGCACCCATGCGGAAATCCAAGAGCCTCTCCTCGTCCTTGCCCAGGAGACGCACATGAACCCGGCCAGTCAGGGCAAGGGGTGCAACCAGTTCTCAGACCGTAGCCGTCCGCTGCAATGGAGCCGCTGGTTTGCGGAGGTGGCTGCCTTGATGGTTCTTT
>CBIHQA010000694.1:0-2093 GCA_966211475.1 uncultured Neisseriales bacterium | reverse complement strand
GAACATGAGCACCCATATCTGTTCGAATTGCGGGCACGTCGAGCCGATCTTCGGCGAAGGCGGCGGCGCGCGGATGGCGTCCGACTACGGCGTGGAGCTGCTGGGGCAGTTGCCGCTGAACCTGGGTATCCGCTTGTCCACCGACAGCGGGGCGCCGACGGTAGCAGCCGAGCCGGATGGCGCGGTGGCCGAGCTGTATAAGCGGATTGCCCGCCGCGTGGCGGTGAAGGTCGGCGATCTGCAGCAGGACTTCTCCGCCAAGTTCCCGAAGATCGTGATCCAGAATACATGAGCGACGAGTCTCTCAACACGGAAGTCACCCAGCCGCTGCCGGCGACCGACGTCTATGCACGTTATCGGTTGGGTGACCCGCGTGAAATCGGCTTTCATGTGGATGGCCTGATCAAGCGGGGGCAGACCGTCTCGGTGTATTACGGTGGTGCCGGCCAATTCGTGCTGTCCATGTTGCTGGATCGCAGCGCGGACGGTACCCGGCTGGTGTTCGACACCGGTAGTGTGGAGGGGGCCAACGAGGCCTTGCTGCGTGCGCAGCGGCTGCTGTTCGTGGCGGCACCGGACGGTATCAAGGTGCAGTTCTCCACAGGCCCGGCTCGTCGCATCGAATATGGTGGTGGGGCAGCTTTCGTCACTGCGCCGCCGACTGAGCTGATCCGCTTGCAGCGGCGCGAGGCCTTCCGGGTGCTGATGCCGCTGAAGGGGCCGACCTGTACGGCGCTGATCGAGGGCAAGCGCGTGTCGCTGGAGGTCTATGACCTGTCCGTCGCGGGCATCGGCTTCGACATGGACGTGGCCTTGCCGGTGCTGGCTTTGGGCCACCGCATCGATCTGCTGGAGTTGGACCTGCCGGACATTGATCCGTTGGTGCTGGCCTGCGAGATCCGGCATGTGACCCGCACCCAGTCGAACTATGGCGACAAGGAGCGCTGGCGCATCGGCGCACGCTTCGAGGGCATCGGCCCGGCGCTGCAAGCGCGCATTCAGCGCTACTTGGTGAAGGTGGAGCGGGAGCGGCACAAGCTGCTGGGGTAGCATCCCGTTTCGCGTGGGTGCGACAGCATGGCGGGGCGGTCGCCGGGTATGGCTGCCCACCCTCGCCTGATGCGCGTACAATGCGCCCACCGTTCGTTCTCTATCCAATCCCCCTGGAACCTGGCCAGCATGAGCATCAAGTCGGACAAGTGGATCCGCCGCATGGCGGAGCAATACGAGATGATTTCGCCGTTCGAAGCCGGCCAGGTGCGGTCGGTAGACGGGCAGAAGATCGTGTCCTACGGCACGTCGAGCTACGGCTACGACATCCGCTGCGCGGACGAATTCAAGGTCTTCACCAACATCAACAGTACCATCGTTGACCCGAAGAATTTCGACCCGAATTCCTTCGTCGACATCAAGAGCGACGTTTGCATCATCCCGCCCAACTCGTTTGCGCTGGCCCGCACGGTGGAATACTTCCGCATCCCGCGCAATGTGCTGACGGTGTGCCTGGGCAAGTCCACCTATGCCCGCTGCGGCATCATCGTGAACGTGACGCCGTTCGAGCCGGAATGGGAAGGCTATGTGACGCTGGAGTTTTCCAATACCACGCCGCTGCCGGCCAAGATCTACGCCAATGAGGGCTGCGCGCAGGTGCTGTTCTTCGAGGCCGATG
This sequence comes from uncultured Neisseriales bacterium, assembly GCA_966211475.1. Classification (GTDB taxonomy): domain Bacteria; phylum Pseudomonadota; class Gammaproteobacteria; order Burkholderiales; family Leeiaceae; genus Leeia. The sequence goes on along the minus strand of CBIHQA010000694.1, from coordinate 424 downwards.
AGGAGTGCGAGACCTCGTACAAGGATCGGGGCGGCAAGTACCAGGGGCAGGTTGGGGTGACGTTGCCGCGGACTTGAGTCTGCTGGTGGCTTTGTCTTGCCGAATCCAAAAACAAATCGGGCCTGTTGGCCCGATTTGTTTTGGTGCAGCGTCCAGGCTACAAGGTCAGCCTTTGGCGAGCCAGGCTTGCGTGTCGTCCAGCGCGCGGCGGAAGCAATCCAGCATCAGATCCACGTCGGCTTCGGTGGCGATCAGCGGGGGGCAGAAGGCGATGCTGTCGCCGATGTTGCGGACGATCATGCCGTGATGGTGGGCGCGGGCGTTGAAGTAGGCGCCGGCGCGGCCCGGCGGGTCGAAGCGGGCTTTGCTGGCCTTGTCCGCCACCAGTTCGACCGCTGCGATGAAGCCGATACCGCGTACTTCG
>CBIHQA010000693.1:0-2094 GCA_966211475.1 uncultured Neisseriales bacterium | reverse complement strand
TATGACTGCGTCGGCGCCGCTCGACCTGCAGCTCACCGATACATATTTCGTCGTCGCGCACCTCCATTATGTCCTGATCGGCGGTGCGATGTTCCCGTTATTTGGCGCCTTCACCTATTGGTATCCCAAGGCAACCGGCAGGTTGATGTCCGACGGCTGGGGCATCGTCAGTTGCGCGCTGATCGTGGCGGGGTTCAACATTGCTTTTTTTCCCATGCATATATTGGGGCTGATGGGTATGCCGCGCCGCATCTACACCTATGGGCCGGAAATGGGCTGGGGTGATCTCAACCTCGTGGCGACGGGTGGGACCGTCATCGCGTCTATGGGAGCTTCGATCTTCGTAGCGAATGCGCTGATCAGCTATTGGCGCGGCAAACGGTCCGGGGCCGATCCGTGGGGCGGATCGACGCTGGAGTGGGCGACCAGTTCGCCGCCGCCCAACTATGCCTTTGCGGACGTGCCGGTGGTGCGGAGCGCGACGCCGATGTGGGACAATCCACTAGAGCCCTTCCCGGTGATGCGGGGCCTTTCCAGCCGGTGCCGGGAAGCGCTGGTCACATCCCTGGTGGACGCCAATCCCCAATATCGTCAGCCGAGCCCAGGTCCCTCCATCTGGCCGCTTGTGGCGGCGCTCGTGACATCGGCCCTGTTCGTCGGGAGCATCTATACGCCCTGGGCTTTGGTCTGGGGTGCGGTGCCGCTGGCATTGGCGCTGACAGCATGGTTCTGGCCCACGCGGCCGCGGCGGACGGAGGCACCGGCATGAGCGACCGGCCGATCTATGTTCAGGGCGATCTGTCGGAATTGCCGACCAGCAAGGATGGCCCGGCAAGCCTTGCCTGGTGGGGCAATGCTGGCTTCATGCTGATTGAGGGTACCGCCTTCCTGCTCGCGGGCGGATCATATCTTTACCTGATGGTGGCCAGTCCCGATTGGCCGCCAAAGGGCTTTGCGCCGCCGCAGCTGATCTGGGGCATCGTCTTCACGATCGGGCTGTTGCTGAGTGAAATTCCGAACCGGTGGCTGCTCGGAAAGGCGAGGGCGAAGGACGAGAAAGCCGTTCGCATCGGCATCATCATCATGACGCTGGCGGCGTTCCTGCTGTTCATACCCCGAGCGCTTGAGTTCACGGTGCTGGGTCTGCGATGGGACGAGCATGCCTATGGATCGGTGCTGTGGATGCTCATGATCCTGCACACTGTCCATCTGATCACCGATTGGGGTGACACGCTGGTGCTGGCGATCTGGTTGCACACGCATGAGGTCGGCGACAGGCAGTTCGCCGATGTGGAGGACAATGCCAATTACTGGCGGTTCGTCGAGCTGAGCTGGCTGCCGCTCTATGCGCTAATCTACTGGGCGCCGAGGCTGGCATGAGCAGGAACGCGCGATATGGCATCCTTTTCATTGGGCCTCCGCTGCTCTGGTTCGTGAGCCAACAGGGGATCAGCTTTGTCCTGCATGCGGGGTGCCGGACGGGCATATATTGGCCCGGCGTTGCAATTGCGCTGTTGCTGGTGATTGCGGGTTTGGCTTCCTGGGGGTTGGTGCGGCTGGTTCCCGGGAAGTGGGGGGCGCTGCTGTGGGTCGGCATATTCTTCCTGGCGTTGATGTTCCAGGCACTCGGCTTGATCATCCTGCAAGGATGCAGGGCATGAGGCGGGTTCCGGACAGCTTATGGCTGATCGCAGGGCTGGCTGGCTGCGGCGCTGTCGGGGCGCTTGGGAGCTTCGTGGTGCAGGAGCGGCAGGAGATGAGCAGGCAGGAAGAGCATGCGGAGGCGCTGACCGGTGGCTCCGTGACGCGGGGAGAGCAGGCGATCGTGGCGCGGCAATGCAGCGCCTGTCATGAGATACCCGGCATTGCGGCGTCGCGTGGGGCAGTGGGACCTTCCCTCGCAGGCTTCGCTGCGCGCAAGACGGTGGCCGGGATGCTGCGCAACGATCCGGCGGCGCTGGTGCGGTGGATCCGCTATCCGCAATCAGTTGTGCCGGGTAATGCCATGCCGAACATGGGAATAGGCGATCAGGAAGCGCGCGACATCGCCGCCTATCTTTATACCCTGTCCCCCAGGGAGACGTAGGCGGGCCG
>CBIHQA010000692.1:0-2097 GCA_966211475.1 uncultured Neisseriales bacterium | reverse complement strand
GTGATGCGGACGGAGGACCGGATCGAGGCAGGCCCAGAAAGTTATGTCGTCATCGACAGCTACCGGAAACTGTTCGACGACACGGCTGTGGACTTTTCCCCGCTGTACCGACAGCTAAGCGACCAGCCCGCGATCCGGCCTGGCGACACGCTGTTGGAAGACCACCTGTTCGGTATCGCCCGACACTAAAACCCCCAACAAAAATCCCCCAAATTGCTTCGCCCGCGCTTGTCGCGGGCTTTTTTCTTTCCACACACAATACAGCGTTGCTATTCTCGTAACGCAAAGCCCTAGCGACGCGACAAAAACATCCTACAATCGCTTGGCCATAATTAAACTAAACCATCACCCCCGGGGAGGAGCCCTCAATGAAGATCCGCACTCGCCTGCTGTTGCTCGTCGTACTCAGTCTGTTGTCCTTGCTGGCGGTGGGCGCGCTGGGGCTAGGTCAGTTGCGCGTGTTCAACGCCAGCTTGGTCACAATCACTGACGAGACCTTGCCCAGCATCCAGTCTGCGGATTCGATCCAGTTGAGCTTCGAAAAGCTCAACACCCTGATCTACCGGCATATCTACTCGCTGGACGAAAAGGAATGGCGCAACCTGGAGGGGGCGATCATTTCGCAGAAGAACGTGCTGCTCAAGAACGTGGAAACCTACGCCAAGTCGATGAGCGGCAGCGAGCAGGAGCGGCTGTACAAGCAACTGAAGCAGTCGCTGGATGCGTATCAGAAGGAATTCGACCGGACCTTCCTGGCGTCGAAGACGGGGGATCAGCAGGCGGCGTCCCAGATGGCCGGCACCAGTCTACAGACTGCGGCGGCCGGCGCCCGCAAGGAGCTGGATGCGTTGCTGCGCTACAACTTGCAGGCGAGCGAATCGAGCCAGCAGGCAGCATCTGGCGCTTACAGCCGTGCGTTGACCGGGGTGATTGCGGCGACGGTGGTGGCAGCGGTGTTGCTGGCCGGGGTGGGCATTTGGATCTACCGCGCGGTGCTCGGCCCGATTGAGCAACTCCGTCGCTCCGTCACCAATGTGGCGGAACGCCTGGACTTCACTCAACGTGTGCCGGTAAGCGGTAACGACGAATTGTCGGCCTCGGTGAGCGCGCTGAACCAGCTGCTGGATGTGCTGCAACCGAGCCTGCGCGAGCTGGCAGGCGCAATCGATCAGGTGAGTCAGGCGGCGAGTGGTATGCGTAGCACGGCACGCAGCCTGTCGACCGGTGCGGATCAGCAGAGCGAGGCGGCCTCCAGCATGGCGGCCGCGGTGGAAGAATTGTCGGTAAGCATCCGGCACGTGGCGGATCAGTCGACCGACGCCAACGCCCTGTCGCAGCAATCCGGCGACCTGGCGGCTGCGGGCAGCAGCGTGATCCAGCGGACGGTGGAGAGCATCAACCGGATCGCGACCGTGGTGCGTGACGGGTCCCGTCAGATCGAGACGCTGAAGCAGCAGAGCGTGGACATCTCCAAGGTGGTGCAGGTGATCAAGGAGATCGCCGAGCAGACCAACCTGCTGGCGCTGAATGCTGCCATCGAAGCGGCCCGTGCCGGTGAGCAGGGCCGTGGCTTCGCGGTGGTGGCGGATGAAGTCCGCAAGCTGGCGGAGCGGACCGCGCAATCCACGGTGGAAATCACCCGCACCATCCAGACTATGCAAACTGGCGCCGAAACGGCGGTGAACCTGATGTCGGAAGCGGTCGAGCGGGTGGAGGACGGGGTGCAGCAGGCGCAGGAGGCAAACGATTCGATCGAGCGCATCCGTGCCAGCTCCGGCGATGCCGTATCCCGAGTGACGGAGATCGCCTCGGCGATCCGCGAGCAGAGCGAAGGTGCGCACTCGCTGTCGGGCCAAGTGGAGCAGGTGTCGACACTGTCGGAAAGCAACAGCCAGGCTTCGCGCCGGACGGCTAGCACCGCCGAGGAGCTGGATACCCTGTCGACGACCATGCGCGAGATGATTGCGCGCTACCAGGTCTGACGCGGGCTCTGCACGAAAAAACGGCCGGGTTATCCGGCCGTTTTTATTTTGTTGGGGGGGGGCAGGCGTAAAAAGTCTCGCCCCGCTGGGGCAGGCGCGGGTTCAGGGAGGGGGA
>CBIHQA010000691.1:0-2102 GCA_966211475.1 uncultured Neisseriales bacterium | reverse complement strand
CTATTGGGAGGAGTGCGGCAATCCTGCGGGGATTCCGGTGCTGTTCCTGCACGGCGGACCAGGTGCGGGCCTGTCGCCGCACCATCGACGCTTTTTCGATCCGGCTTCCTACCGCATCGTGCTGTTCGACCAGCGCGGGGCCGGCCAGTCCACCCCGCTGGGCGAATTCCGACAGAACAGCACGCAGCTGCTCATCCGCGACATCGAACAACTGCGCGTGCAGCTTGGCATCGATCGCTGGCTGGTGTTCGGCGGGTCATGGGGTTCGACCTTGGCGCTGGCCTATGGCCAGGCGCATGCGGAGCGTTGCCTCGGTTTCGTGCTGCGCGGCATCTTCCTGTGCACGCCAGCGGAGATCGACTGGTTCCTCAATGGCATCCGTTGGTTCTTCCCGGAAGTCCACCGCGACTTCGCCGCCGGCGTTCCCGAGGAGGAGCGGGGCAACCTGTTGCAGGCTTACGCAAAACGCCTGTTCAGCGACGACCCGGCCACCTACACCGAAGCCGCCCGGACCTGGAGCCGTTACGAAGGTTCTTGCCTGCACCTGCTACCGAATCCGGACGCCGTGGACGAATTCGGGTCGGTCGAGGTTGCCCTTGGGCTGGGGCGCTTGGAAGCCCACTATTTTCAGCACGCCGGCTTCATGGATGATGACCAACTCATCCGCAACGTCGACCGGCTGCGCATGCTACCAGCCTTGATCGTGCAGGGGCGCTACGACGTGGTGTGTCCACCTGCCTCGGCCTGGCGATTGCACCAGGCATGGCCGGAGGCGGTATTCAGGATGGTCGAGGATGCGGGCCACGCCGCCTTCGAGCCGGGGATCGCCCACACCCTGATCGCCGCCACAGATTGTTTCCGCGACACCGGCCGCTTCGATGCACTAGCCCGATAGGGCAGGGCGCCCAGCAATCAGGGAACCTGCCACTCCGCCGCCACCCGACGCTCACCTTCCCAGCGGAAGTGCGCACGCCGCTGACTCAGGTGCGCCAGGTAAAGCCAGTCCAGCGTTTCCACAGTCATCACCATCACGCTGAACCGTTGTTGGCCCGGCCCGCTTTCACGATCGGTCGGCGGCCGCCAGGCCAGTCCTTCCGGCAGGCCGTTGCCCGGCTCGTTCAGCCGTCCGCCCGGCCCGGGTTCGACCAGGTAATTACGACGCGACAACGGCCGCATCTGGTCCCAGTGCTGCTCGGCCACAGCATCGCCGTTGTGGAGCCGCACCGGCCCGGCTGCCTGGATCTGGATGCGCTGCGAGGGATCGTAGGCCACCACCATCCCCCACGGAATTTCCTCCAGTTCCTGGTACTTGCGGCTGCGCTGGTCGGTATAGAACACCAAGCGCCGCGCCGGTTTTTCCACGCCGCGCAGCACCACCGTGCGGGCATTGGGGCGCCCGTCCGGCCCGGTGGTGGCCAATGTCGGCGTATGCATGGACGACCGGATGTCTACCACCCCCTGCTCCAGCAGGCGCCAGGCGGTATCTAGCGTGGCATTCAGATCGTCGAAGAACGGTGTGATACCCATTGCTATGCCGGAAAGAGGTTGAGCAGGCCATCCCAGCCCACATGATCGAAGCAACAGGTCGCCTCGATCTTCAGTACCGGCTTGCCCCGGAATGCAACCGATACGCCGGCCGCCCGGAACATCGCCAAATCATTTGCTCCATCACCGAACGCGATGGTCTGGTCCGGCCGCAAGCCCAGCTCGTCGCGATACGCCACCAAGGCATCTGCCTTGGCCTGCGCATCCACGATACCGCCGACGAGCTTACCAGTCAGTTTGCCATCCTTTACCTCCAGCCGGTTGGCAACGGTACGTGACAGACCCAATCGCTGCTGCAGGCGCTCGGTGAAGAAGGTAAACCCGCCCGACAGCAGCAGCGATTTCAACCCCGCCTGATGCGCCGTCCGCAGGGTTTCCTCGGCACCGGGCTGCAAAGCTACCCGCTCTTCGAACACCTGTTCCAGCACGCTTTCCGGCAAGCCGGCCAGCAAGGCCACCCGCTCGGTCAGACTGGTCGAAAAATCGATTTCCCCCGCCATCGACCGCTCGGTAATCGCCGCCACCAACGGCTTCAGCCCTTGCATGTCGGCAATCTC
>CBIHQA010000690.1:0-2104 GCA_966211475.1 uncultured Neisseriales bacterium | reverse complement strand
GGCGGGCAGCAACTCATCGCTGCTCACCAGGCGGCCCAAGGCCTTGGCGACGACGGACATTGCGGCATGCTCATCGTCCGGCAGATCGAGGGTACCTTCCGGGCCACGGTAGCCGTGGCGGCGGTCGTACTCGAAGACCCCCTGACGAAGTGCGGTGAACGCCGCCTCCTGGTCCCGACCGCGAATGGTGGTATAGACGCGGAAGCCCCGGTGATACGCATCCTCGCCGAAGCGCGCCACCATGTCCTGCCGGATCAGCTCAGCGACGAAGTCGGCATGCAGCCCGGCCGGCTGCAAATGCAGGGTGACCTCGATCGGCGTATCGCGGGCCGCCTGGTACTGGGCCGGGGTGATGGTGCCCATGTCGCGCAGCCGGGACAGCACATAGAGCTGGCGGCCCCTCGCCCGGCCGGGCGACACGATCGGGTTGTCGGTCGACGGCGATTTGGGCAGCCCCGCCAACATGGCCATTTCGGCCAAGTTGAGCTGGTCCAGGTCCTTGCCGAAGTAGATCTTCGCGGCGGCCGCAAAGCCGTAGGCGTGCTGGCCAAGGAAGATATGGTTGGCGTAGAGCAGCAGGATCTGCTCCTTGGACAGCTCACGGTCGATCTTCAGCGCCAGCAGGATTTCGCGGAATTTGCGGGTGAAGGTCTTCTCGCGCGTCAGATAGAAGTTGCGGGCCACCTGCATGGTGATGGTGCTGGCCCCTTCCGCCCGACTGCGCGCTTGCAGGTCGGCCAGCACGGCACGGGACAGGCTGCGCAGGTCGATACCCTTGTGCTCGAAGAAGCGTTCGTCCTCGGCGGCGAGAATGGCTTGTCGCATGGTGGCAGGCAGGTCGCGGGCCAGCAGCGGCTCGCGTCGTTCCTCGCCGTATTCGCCGATCAGCACACCGTCCGCGCTGTAGACCCGCAGCGGAATGTCCGGCTGGTAATCGGTCAGCGCCGTCAGCGGCGGCAGGCGGGGATAACTGTAGATCAGCACCAGCGCGACCAGCCCGATACCGCTCGCCGCCAGCAGCACCAGCGACAGGATGGGGTACAAGCACCAGCGGACCAGGCGCGATTTGAACATGCGGACTCCGGCGGCCAAGCTCGGGACGGATGGTGAGCCGGGCCCACCGTAAGATTAACTGTATGCGGCGGAAGGCGACTTTCCAGTGACCGCGCGCCGGGCGGCCGATCAGCGGTCGGCAGTCACGCAGCGATCAGCTTCCGGCGGGAAAGCGGCCTTAAATGAACGACGGACGGTTATCCGCGCATTCGGGTTGCGCAGAAACAGTGTTATGTTATAACATACCAAACATTGACTGTTATAACATAACATCGGAGCTGTATCCCATGCGTCACCTGCTCAAGTTCGGCACGGCTGCCCTGTTGTTGCTGGCCTCCGTGGCTCAAGCCGCCAAGTTGCCGGTGGTCGCCACCTTCAGCGTGTTGGGCGACCTGGTCGCCACCGTCGGCGGTGACCGTATCGCGCTGACCACGCTGGTCGGACCAAACGGCGACAGCCACGTGTTCCAGCCAAGCCCGAGCGACGCACAACGGGTGGCCGCCGCTCGCGTGATCTTCGAAAACGGGTTGGGTCTGGAAGGCTGGCTACCGCGGCTGGTGCAGGCAGCTGGCAGCAAAGCCAGCGTGGTAGTGGTGTCCGACGGCGTGAAGACGCAGCGGATGAACGAGGACGGCAAGTCCGTGACCGACCCGCACGCCTGGCAAAACCCGCAGAATGTGCGGGTTTACGTGCGGGCCATCCAGCAGGCGCTGAGCAAGGCCGACCCGGCCGGCGCAAACGACTACCGTGCCCGCGCCGATGCCTTCGACCAGCAACTGGCTGCGCTGGATGCCTGGGCCGGCCAGCAGGTGGCCGCCGTGCCGGCCGCCAAGCGCAAGGTGATCACCTCGCACGATGCCTTCGGCTACTTCGGCTCGCGCTACCAGGTGGAATTCCTCTCGCCGCAAGGCATCAGCACCGAAAGCGAGGCGGCACCGAAGGACGTCAGCCGGCTGATCCTGCAGATCCGGCAGAGCAAGGTGAAAGCGCTGTTCGTGGAAAACATGACCGACCGCCGCCTGCTGGAGCAGATCGCGCGGGAAACCGGCGC
>CBIHQA010000689.1:0-2108 GCA_966211475.1 uncultured Neisseriales bacterium | reverse complement strand
CATCTTGTTCCATGGCAGCCTCCTGGACTTACCGCAGCAGGGCGGGGCGGTCCGATGGATGATGTAGGCCGTCGTGCGTGGGGATATCCTCCAGCACGAAGGGGTTCACGCCATCCAGGCAGCCGATGTTGTAACCGTACTGGTCCGGGTTCGAGCGGCGCTGGTGATGGGTGTAGATGCCGCAGACCCCGCAGAAGTAGTGACGCGCGGTCATGGTGTTGAACTGGTAGAGGCGTAGCGCCTCTTGCCCTTGCACCACCTTCAGGCCGGAGACGGGGACCGAGGCCACGATGGCGCCCTTGCGGCGGCAGATCGAGCAATCGCAGCGGTGCGGATCGACGATGCCGTCCGGCAAGTGGAGTTCCAGCACCACTGCACCACAATGGCAGCGAGCGTGGTGGACGGGCTGGATGAGGGTGTCGCCGACCTGTTTATGGCTGATCATGGGACGGACCTCGCATGCAGCCCCGACCAGGGCGGCCGGGGGGATGGTGCGGAAGCGCTACTGACGGGAGTGCAGACCGATCATATTGCCTTCGGTATCCGTCACCAGCGCGATGAAACCGTATTCGCCGATGGAGAATTTCTCGCGGAACACCTTGCCGCCGTTGGGCACGACGCGGCCCGCTTCCACCGCACAGTCATGGCACGAGAAGTAAACCAGCGTGCTATTGCCACCCGAGGGACAGTCTTCCATCTTCACCAGCGAACCCATTGCGCCGGTGCCCTCCGGCTGCATCGGAAAGGCCCACATCTCCAAGTCCCCAGCCGGCAGGCGTTCCAGTTGGGTGGCGAAGACGGCTTCATAGAAGGGTTTGGCGCGGTCCATGTCCTGCACGTAGATCTCGAACCAGCCAACCGGGTTGTGCGCCATGTCAGTTCTCCGTGGGATGAGGGGTGGCCTGCAAAGGGCCTGGGGTGTGACGGGATGCAGCCCGTCGGGTTCCGGCCGTTTGGCCGTTTTGGCATACCAATCGCATGATAGTAGGTGGGAGGGGCACGTGCGTTCATCCCTCCAATACAACAACCGTAGGGCGCAATAAGCAAAGCGCATTGCGCCGTATTCTTGTGAGCGAGATCACGGAGGGGGAATGGGGCTGCATTGGGTGCGCAAGAAAGGTGGGCCTCATTGCGCTTGTTATCCCGAGAATTCGGCGCAATGCGCTTTGCTTATTGCGCCCTACGAGGAAATGTCTGGGGTTGCGCGAGCGCAGCTAGCCCTGTGCGATATCGTCAAAGATCGCCAGCGTGCCCACCGAGATCACCTCGGCCGGCGACGTACCCGCGTTGCCCAGGCTATGCGTCTGATGCGCGTCGAAGTGCAGCGAATCGCCGGGGCCCAGCCGGTAGTCGCGGCCGGCCACGGTGTACTGAATCTCGCCGACCAGCACATAGACGAATTCGTCTCCATCATGCGACACAAACTCGGAGCGGTAGCCGACCGGCAGCGTCATCTTCACCGCATTGATGGTGCTGCCGGGGAAGACGGTGGATAGCCGCTCGTAGCGTTGCGCTTCTTCCTCGATCGCGTAGTTGGGGCGCTGGCCCTGGTGGGTGTCGGGGGCGGATTGGGCGGGTTGCTCGAACAGCGTGCTGACCGTCACGCCGAGCGCCTTGGCGATGTTGGCGAGCGACGAGAGCGATACCCCGGTCAGGTTGCGCTCTGCCTGGGACAGGAAGCCGACCGACAGGCCGGCCTCTTCGGCCACCTGTTGCAGGGTCTTGCCGGACTGGCGGCGGTAGCGGCGCAGGCGCTCGCCAATGCGTTCGTGGGTCATGGATGCAGGGCCGGGTCGGAATCGGCCTCATCGTACCGCCCTGCGATTTCAGCGTCATTCAATTTCATGGCTTTCGAGCGCGATGGTAGCGTGGAAAGCCGCATGCCCAGCGGGGCTGCGGACAAGACCCCTCGGCTCGGTATGCCCGTCGCCGGTTTCCGCATGGTTTCCATCCTTTCCAACAAGCACTTTCAAAATTTTAGCTTGACGTAAATTTTAGTGTGGCTAAAATTTTGCCGAAATCCGAATGGAGCGAGTCATGACCCTTGGTGTTGGCGGCAAGACGGTGATCGAAGCCCTGGCTTCCCTGTCTGACATGATGGCTGTCGT
>CBIHQA010000688.1:0-2112 GCA_966211475.1 uncultured Neisseriales bacterium | reverse complement strand
TCGCCAGGTACGGGTTGCAGTCGACCCCGGCGATGCGGTTTTCCACACGGCGGGCGCCCGGACTGGAGTTCGGCACGCGGAAACCGACGGTGCGGTTGTCCAGGCCCCACTGCACGTTGATCGGCGCAGCGGTGTAGCGCGACAGGCGACGGTAGGAGTTCACGAACGGCGCGAAGATCGGCATCAGCGACGGCACGTAAGCCTGCAGGCCCGCGATGTAGCTGTGGAACAGGTCGGACGCGCTGCCATCCGCATTGGTGAAGATGTTCTGGCCGGTCTTCTCGTCGACGATGCTCTGGTGGACGTGCATGGCGGAACCAGGCTCGTGCTCCATCGGCTTGGCCATGAAGGTCGCGTACATGTTGTGGCGCAGCGCGGCTTCACGCACGGTGCGCTTGAACAGGAACACGCGGTCGGCCAGATCCAGCGCGTCGCCATGCAGGAAGTTGATTTCCATCTGCGCGGCGCCGACTTCGTGGATCAGGGTGTCGACTTCCAGCTCTTGCAGGTCACAGTATTCGTAGATGTCTTCGAACAGCGGGTCGAACTCGTTCACCGCTTCGATCGAGTAAGCCTGGCGACCGGTTTCCGGGCGGCCGGTACGGCCGATCGGCGGTTGCAGCGGCAGGTCCGGGTCCTTGTTCATGTCGACCAGGTAGAACTCCAGCTCCGGCGCCACCACCGGCTTCCAGCCGCGTTCCTTGTACATCGCCAGGATCTTGCGCAGGACGTAGCGCGGGGAGATTTCCACCGGGCTACCGTCGAAATGCACGCAGTCGTGGATCACCTGGGCGGTCGGATCGACGGCCCAAGGCACCAGGCAGATGGTCTCCGGGTCCGGCACGCAGATCATGTCGGGGTCGGTCGGGCCGGTGATGGAGTCGTCCTCCGGGTATTCACCGGTCACGGTCTGGATGAAGACCACCTGGGGCAGGCGCATGTTCTCGCCCCCTTCGAACTTGCTTCGCGGCACAATCTTGCCGCGCGCCATACCGGTCATGTCGGGGACGACGCACTCGACCTCGGTAATGCGGTGTTCTCGGAGAAATTCGGTAATGCGATCCATGATGTTGACTCTTGGTTTTGCAGCATGCGGGCGAAGGGGTACGCCAACGCCCTACATGGTCAGTTCCGCTGCTGTTGACGTTGACGGCAGGCCGCTCCGAACGCCGTGAAGATGGCGACGGACAACGGATTCTCGGCGTGTTTCCACTCCGGATGCCACTGCACGGCAAACGCAAAGGTTTTGGCATCTTGGACACTGAAGGCTTCTACCAAGCCATCCGGCGCCATGGCCTCGACACTCAACCCCTGACCCAGGCGGTCGATGCCCTGACCGTGAACCGAATTCACCTCAGCCTCCGTCTTGCCGTACCAGCGGTGCAGCAGACCATCCTCGGTGATCCGGACGGGGTGGGCCGGACCATACTGCTCGTCCAGCGTCTCACCCTTGTCACGGTGATCCATCATGCCGGCCTGTTCCTGCACCTTCTGGTGCAGTGAACCGCCGAACACAACGTTCATTTCCTGGAAACCGCGGCAGATGCCCATCACCGGGACGCCCGCCTCCACCGCCGCGCGGATCAGCGGCAGGTTGGTGGCATCGCGGTGCGGGTCGCGCAGCACGTCGTCGCTCTCGGTCGAGGCGGCGCCGTAGTGATGCGGTTCCAGATTGGAATAACTACCGGTAAACAGCAGGCCATCCACCAGTTGCAGGACTTCGCTCGCCGGCTGCAGGTCGGCCAGCGCCGGCAGCAGGATAGCGAACGCGTTGGCGCCTTCGATCACGGCGGTAATGTACTTCTCGCCGATACAGTGATACGGGTGGACGCCGAGCATCTTGCGGTCGGCACAGATGCCGACGATGGGTTTGCTGCGCATGATTACCAGTTTCTTTCCGTTGACTTGTACTGCCACATGTACTGCCGGGGTCGCGACGTATCCGGGTGAATCTTGCGGACCGATCCGGAACGCGTTTTCGACCCCTGCTAGACTACGCAATAAAGGTGGGGATTCGCGAGCTTTATTGCGGAATGGACTGATGCAGCTTTTCGAACAATGCGGGCGTGCTCGTACTCAGTATTGCAGATCATTGTCAAAATAGCGCTGCCC
>CBIHQA010000687.1:0-2129 GCA_966211475.1 uncultured Neisseriales bacterium | reverse complement strand
TGCCGTGGTCATGACCGCCACCGGGTGGCCGGCGCTGCTCAGTTTGGCGGTGGTACTACCGCTTATGTTTTGCATCGGGTGGCTGCTACAGACGGTGCTGCTCAACCGGGTGGTCGGCGCGCACGAACTCTCGCCGCTTCTGGTGACCTTTGGTTTGTCGGTGGTGATCCAGAACCTGCTGCTGGAGGTGTTCAGCGCCGACACGCGCAGCCTGCCATCCGGTGACCTTACGCTGCAGGGGCTTGACATTGGGGGGGTGTCGGTGGGGGTGTTCCCGCTGCTGATCGCGGGCATCAGCCTGCTGATGTACGCGGGCACCCATCTGCTGGTAGCCCGTACACATTGGGGGCGGCAGGCGCGCGCGGTGTCGGACGACGCGCCTACTGCGCGGCTCATCGGAGTCAACGACAAGCGGTTTTTTGCCCTCATGGCGGGCTTTGTGATGGTGGTCACGGGCCTGGCGGCCGTGCTGTACGGCATGCGCACCCCCTTTGCCCCGATGGCGGGCCCCGAGCGCCTGCTGTTCGCGTTCGAGGCTGTGATCCTCGGCGGGCTGGGCAGTCTGTGGGGCAGCTTTTTCGGCGGTTTGCTGATCGGACTGGCGCAAGTGTTAGGGGCGCAGATCAATCCGGGATTGGGTGCGTTCTTCGGACATCTCACCTTCTTTGTCGTGCTGCTGGTTCGTCCGCAGGGGCTGTTCCGCCCCTTGGCACAAAAGCACTGACAACACGACACCAAGACAAGGAAACAAGGCCATGCGTGCTGTTCTTTATCCGCTGATGTCCTCCTGGCGCGGTCTGGCGCTAAGCCTGGCAGGCATTGCCATCCTGGTGGCACTGCCATGGTTCACCGGCTTTGCCACGCAGCGTCTGCTGGTGGAGGTGTTCACCGTGTTTGTCATCGCCATGGCCTGGAACCTGCTCGGCGGTTTTGGCGGGATGGTGGTGGTGGGGCTGCATGTGTTCGTGGGCGTGGGGGCCTATGCGCTGTTCTTCCTGTCCAACACCTTTGACTGGAATCCCTGGGCCACACTGCCACTGGCCATGGTCGTCACGGCGGTGTTCGCAGCGCTGACGGCGCTGCCCATGTTCCGCCTCAGCGGCGCGCATTTTGCGGTGGGCACCTGGGTGCTGGCCGAGCTGATGCGCATCCTCGTGCTCAACACCGATGTTCTGGGGGCGGGCGGTGGCATGCCCTTGAGCGGCCTGTCCGGATTCAGCCGTGCACAGCGCAACATGGGCACCTATTGGGCGGCCCTGGCGGTGGCGGTGCTGGCGCTGTTCTGGGCCCGGGGCCTGCTCAAGAGTTCGCTGGGCCTGGCGTTGGCCAGCATTCGCGACAGCGAGGCCGCAGCCCGCGCCAGCGGCGTGCCCGTGCTGCGCACCAAGCTGGTGTTGTGGCTGATGTGCGGCTGCCTGGCGGGCCTGGCGGGCGCAGTGGCTTATATGAACACGCTGCAGGTGAGCCCCGATGCCAGCTTCGGCCTGTCCTGGACGGCCATGGCCATCTTCATCTCGGTGCTCGGCGGCATCGGCCGCATCGAAGGGCCCGTCATCGGCACGGCGATTTTCTTTCTGCTGCGCGAGTCCGGCGCGGACTACGGCGTGTGGTACTTCGTCGCGCTGGGGCTCATCGCCATCGTGACCATGGTCCTGTCGCCCCAGGGCGCCTGGGGCCTGGTGCAGCGCCGCTGGCCCGCGCTGGATCCTTTGCAGACCCGGCGCTGGATGCCTTGAACCTGCCATTGCGCGCTTTTGCAAGTTCCCCTTTCACAACCCCACCAGGAGTACACACCATGGGCATTACCCATCCCAAATACAAAGTCGCTGCAGTCCAGGCCGCGCCGGTCTGGCTGGACCTGGATGCGACGGTGGACAAGTGCATCCGCCTGATCCAGGAGGCCGCTGACAAGGGCTGCAAGTTGATCGCGTTTCCGGAGACGTTCATTCCCGGCTACCCCTGGCACATCTGGATGGGTGCGCCGGCCTGGGCCATCGGCCGGGGCTTTGTGCAGCGGTATTTCGACAACTCCCTGTCCTATGACAGCCCGCAGGCCGAAAAACTGCGCCAAGCCGTCAAAGCCGCAGGCATCACTGCGTCACTGGGCCTGTCGGAGCGCTCGGGCGGCA
>CBIHQA010000686.1:0-2132 GCA_966211475.1 uncultured Neisseriales bacterium | reverse complement strand
CCGGCGCGGCGGCACATCGCCTTTCGCTCGGACAAGCTCGGAGCGCCGGAGCGGGGGGAAGTGGTTCCCCACCCGGGCTTGGTCTTCCACGCCGAACACTCGCCGGCGCTGGTGCGTATGGGCCGTGAAGGGCTCCGAGCGTCCGACCGAAGAGACATCGCTCTTTCGCGCTCCCTACTTCAACGTCTATGCGGACGGGGGCATCTGCACCGGCAACGTTCAACTGGCCGGCGGCACCACAGCCGAGCGCATCAGGGCGTGGAACGATGCGTTCTTCGGCTCGTTCTTCACGCATCCGAACGTGCAGGGAAAGATCGTGACGTACAAGGGCGGCATCTTCAAGTTCTGGACCGACATGCTCGACGGGCGGCACCCGGAGTTCCCTGAGCATGTGCTGGTGCCTTGCCACCAGACGCTGGCCCACGTGCTGGGGCTGCGAGGGCAGGCATGAACATCGATCCGCGTGATGCTGCCTTGCAGGCGACGTGCCCCGTCCTGGCCGTGCCTCGATTCGGCGAACTGTCCTCGGCACCGGCGGGACAGCGTGTCCTGCTGGCAAGGAATGGGGTTTTCCTTGAAGTCACGCGCTCCTGGATGCGGTGCGTTCTCAAATTGGGCACTCTGCCCGCGAAACCTCCGCTCCCGTATGGCGCGGTGGAGGAGCACCTCTCCTTTGCGTTCGGCGTGATCCCTCTGCGACTGTTGGACGAGTTCATCGCGCATGGGCGGCGTTCGCTGCCCAACGAGGCGGCAGGCGCGTTGGTCTTCTCGAAGACGCGCGGCAATCTCCGGCTGGTGCTCCATCACGTGCTGGAGGCAAGGCCAGCGGCGATCAGGTACCGCATCGACTCCATGGACGCCGACGAGGAACTGGCGATCGATCTGCACACGCATGGTGTCATGGGGGCTTTCTGGTCCACGACGGACGATGCCGACGACCAGGGCGTGAAGGTCTGAGGCGCCTTCGGAAACCTGGACCGTGCCCCGGCCTTCAGCTGCATTCCGGCTCGCGGTCAACCTGCGCAGCCTCAACGCCTCTTCCTGGCAGTGCGTCCAGCAGCTCGCGGAAATAGTCCAGACTGCCCCACTGGCTGGCATCACCGATAACGTACAACCGACATTGAGCCCGGGTGACCGCCACGTTGAGCAGATTCGGCTTGCTTGCCGCCCAGCCGCGGGCGCCCGAACCGGCTTGGCCTTTGGCCGTACCAAGCACCAGAAAGACGATGTGCGCTTCTTTGCCCTGAAAGGTGTGGACCGTGCCGCATTCGATGCCTCCAAATCCCGCGTCGCTGACACGTTTTCGGCATGCCCGGGCCACCTTGCGGAAAGGCGAGATCACATAGACCTTTGTCTTGCCGCTTCTCTCACGCTGCAATTGCGCCAAGCAGTCGAGCAGACAGGCGATTTCGTCTTCCGATACGGGATGATTCACGCGGTTCGAGCGCACGTCAAACCATGCGCTTTCGCCCAGACTGCAGGAGAAGTCCCAGGGTGTAGGTTGCCCTGATTCGTCGACTCGACCCTGCACCATCTGGCCTGCGTAGGCGATGCGGTTGGCCACCGAGAACATCGGATCGTCGCAGCGTCGGTGGGTGCGCAACGGCATGCCTGTCCAGAGACGTTCGGGAGCGTCATTTCGGGACGAGCTGCTAGTTTTCTCAACCCAGGATCCGAAAGGCGTGATGCGATCCGCCAACGTCTGCACGGATTCGTCGATGGGCGACCAGTGCGTTGCCACGTCGTGGCGGCGTCGCAGCTCCTCGGCCAAGCCCTTCGGAACGGTGAAAACCGGCTCGATCTGCAGCGGATCGCCGACGATGACCGCTCGCCGGCTGCGCCAGATTGCACCCGCTGCCGACTGCGGCGTAGCCTGACCCGCCTCGTCGATCAGCAGCCAGCCCAGGCTGTTCTGCCCCATGCCGACGAACAGCCGATCAAACGAAGCAAGGGTCGTGGAGACGACCGGTACAACGAAGAAGAAGGCGTTCCACAGCAGCGGACGGTGCTCGGGAGACAGCTTGTCGCGCGAGCGGCCAGTTAGCATGCCATTAACCGCTCGCAGGTTGGCGCTGAACTTGCCGGCGGTGGCCAACACGGTAAGGCGCGGAAGATCCCCCGCTAGCAGGAAG
>CBIHQA010000685.1:0-2133 GCA_966211475.1 uncultured Neisseriales bacterium | reverse complement strand
CTGGGTGTTGAAATCAGCCAGATCAGGTTCCTGAATGCGTAACGCGCACCGACGATCCGGGGTGACGGCATGGACATCCTGAGAATCCGCTCATTCATCACCGTCGCCCGGCTGGGGCACGTCACACGTGCAGCCGAAGCCCTTCACGTGACGCAGCCCGCGGTGACCGCGCACATCAAGACCATGGAGCAGGAACTCGGCATCGCGCTGTTCCATCGCACACCCGGCCGCATCGAACTGACCAAGTCCGGCGAAGCCTTGTTGCCGGATGCGGAACGTGTCCTCGCCGAATTCAACGCCCTGCTCAGCCACGCCAAGGCCATGAAGGGCGAGCTGACCGGTGGCTTCAAGTTCGCGCTGGGTGACGATGTGGAATTGCTGCGCATCGGCAGCTTCCTGGGTGGCTTGCGCGCCGCCTTCCCGCTGCTTCAGCTGCGCACCAGCAACTGTTCTTCCGAAGAAGTGGTCGAGCGTGTTGCATCCGCTCAATGCGATGCCGGATTCTGCGTCGTCAACACGGTGCAACCCGAGCTGACCACCCTCCGCCTGCGTACCATCAACTATGTGGTGGTTGCGCCCAAGGCCTTCTCGGAGGCACTCGGCCGTGCCGGTTGGCGCGACATCGCCGCCCTGCCCTGGATCGCCCCGCCCGAGCGAAGCCACCTGCGCCTGATCCAGAACGCCATGTTCGCCAACCAGGGGGTCACCCCCAATGTGGTGATCGAATGCGGCCAGCTTTCCGCCATCGAGGGCCTGGTGCGCTCCGGCCTGGGGCTCGGCTTGATGCGCGAAGAAGTCGCGACCGCCATGGCGGCCGATGGCGAGTTCGTCATCTGGCCCCATGTGAACCTGCCCGGCCAACTGGTCTTCGTCTTCCGGTCCAGCGAAGAATCACACCCGGCCACCATCGGCATGATCTCCGTACTGAAGAACGTGTGGGGAATCTAGCCGCCGTCCGGGCAGACAGAGACTGAGGGCGCACCGCTTCTTTGTAGGCTGCTCAACGAGGGGCCGATCGCCGAAGCGGTCTTGCTGACAGAGAAATCCTGCCTGGATGCCACTCGGTCGTGTTGAGGGATCCGGCCCAAGGAGAAACGGCAACATCGCACACTGGTCTATAGTCCTAAGACCAACCGAGGACCGTTACCCGCGTGCGACGCGGAGCCCATAACGGCAGCCCATGAACCGTGCCCTCTCCATCCTGCCGAGTACGTCTGTAGGCGCCAACCGGATGTCCTTCCCCGTTGCGCCTCTACGGAGGATTGCGATCTGCTTCGGCCTGACCGTGGCTTGTGCTTCTCAACCGTTGCCGGCCGCGCCAGCAAGTGCGGCCGAACAGTTCCTGGCGGATGCCCAACGGACCGTGGCCGAAGCCCAGGAGCACAACGTCCGCTGGACCGGCCCGATCGACGGCCCCGCCGCCCAACCACACAAAACCATCGTCTACATCACCGACGACCTGCGCAATGGCGGCACGGCCGGCGTCCTGGAAGGCGTGCGCGAAGCGGTACGGACCATCGGCTGGAAGCTGCACGTGCTCGACGGCAAAGGGCAACCCGCTGCCCTGGACAACGCACTGGCGGAGGCGCTCAAGTCCGCACCGGACGGCGTGATCTTCAGCGGCGTCGACGCCCGGACGCGACAATCGGAACTGATGGCGTTCTCGATGCGCGGCATCCCGGTGGTGGGCTGGCACGCCGGCCCACGGCCGGGACCGATTGCCGGCACACCCGTGGCCATGAACATCACCACCGACCCCTTACGGGTGGCGCAGATCACCGCCATGGCGGCGGTGGCGCAATCCAATGGCCGGGCCGGCGTGGTGATCTTCACCGACGCCCGCTACGGCATCGCCATGACCAAGGCCAGCACCATGGCGAGCGTGATCCGAGCCTGCTCCGGCTGCACCTTGCTGGAGACGCAGAACATCCCCTTGTCCGACACCGTCAACCTCACGCCCCCGGTTGTGCAAGCCCTGCTGACCCGGTTCGGCAAGCGCTGGACCCACGCACTGGCCATCAACGACCTCTACTTCGACGCCGCCGTCCCCACCCTGCAACAAATCGGCCTCGCCGAAGGCAGCATCAGCATGTTGTCGGCCGGCGACGGCAGCCCATCCGCCTTCTCCCGCAT
>CBIHQA010000684.1:0-2139 GCA_966211475.1 uncultured Neisseriales bacterium | reverse complement strand
CCATGGGCAAATCCCGCCTCGAAGCCTTCAGTGACGGCGTCCTCGCCATCATCATCACCATCATGGTGCTGGAACTCAAAGTCCCGCACGGGGCGGATTTCAGCGCGCTGGCGCCATTGATGCCGAGTTTCCTCAGCTATGTGCTGAGCTTCATCTACGTCGGCATCTACTGGAACAACCACCATCACTTGCTGCACACGGCGCGGCGGGTGACGGGAGGGGTGCTGTGGGCCAATCTCAACCTGCTGTTCTGGCTGTCGCTATTCCCCTTCGCCACCGGCTGGATGGGGGAAAACCACTTCGCGGCGCTGCCGTCGGCGGTCTACGGTTTCGTGCTGTTGATGGCGGCCATCGCATACGTGCTGTTGCAGCAGTGCATCATCGCCACCGACGGGCCGGATTCCATGCTGCGTCGGGCGGTCGGGGCGGACTGGAAGGGCAGGCTGTCGCCGTTGTTGTACCTGGCGGCGATGGGGGTGTCGTTCTGGGTGCATTGGGTGGCGCAGGCGCTGTACGTGCTGGTGGCGCTGATCTGGCTGATTCCGGACCGGCGCATCGAGCGGGCCATCGGGGATGCCGAGCATGCCCATGCCGGCGACCACCCTCCCCACGCCTGACCAGGCGGGCACGACCAGCTATCCTGATAACGATCCTTCGCGACGCCGGAGCCTGCCTTGCCCGCCAAACTGATCTTCATCCTGGCCGATGGCCTGCGTGCCGACACCGCACGGGATTACATGGGCTATGTGGCCGCGCTGGCGGAGGCCGGCCAGGCAACGGCCTGCACGCTGAGCTGCGCGTTGCCGAGTTTGTCCCGCCCGCTGTACGCCACGCTGATCACCGGCAAAGCCCCGGTGGAGCATGGCATCGTCAGCAACGACCAGGCGGGCGAGCGTTGCGGCGAGACGCTGTTCCACACGCTGGCCAGCCAGGGCGTCACCAGCGTGGTGGCCGCCTATGACTGGTTCTACGAGCTGCTGACGGGCGAGCGCTTCCAACCCTGGCAGCACCGCTCGGCGGCGGTGCCGGAGGCTGGCATCACGGCGGCGCACTGGTACTTCGCCGACGACTACCCGGATTCCCACACCCTGGCGGATGGCGAGGCGCTGCGCGCCTGGACCGGCGCGGAGTTCGCGCTGATCCACACCATGGGCACCGACCATGCCGGGCATGTGCATGGCGGCGGTTCGGAGGCCTACAACCTGGCCGCCCGCCGGCTGGATTGGGACCTGGCCCGGCTGGTACCGGCCTGGCACGCGGCGGGCTACCACGTGCTGCTGACCAGCGACCACGGCATGAACGCGGACCGCATGCACGGCGGCACGCTGACGGTGGAACGCGAAGTGCCCTTCGTGTGGATGCCATATGACCATAGCCGCCCTGCCCTGCCGCAACGGCAGCAGGAGGTGCGGGCGTTCGTCGAGCATCTGCTGTTGTAGCCCGGACGCGAAGCGGCCGGGCTACGGGTTGGTCTGATGCGCGCCCAGCAACGAATCTCTTGCTTCAAACCTGCGCTCAGAGGGTAACAAGGCGGCATCTGGGCCACGGCCACCGAGACTCCAGAACGAGGAACCCTGGAAAAAATGCCATCGGCGTACCATATTGATACGTCCGCCTCCAGAGCGGCATTTCACAGGGAGAATCCATGACTCAAGAAGACGTCACCAATCCGTATCTTCCGCCGCAGGCGCCGGTAGACATGCCCGAGCAGCGCGACACGACAGAGGCTGCCGGCAAAGGGCGGCGATTCGGCACCCTGTTAGTGGATTACGCGTGTTACATGGCCCTGTCGTTTTGCGTGGGTATCGCCGTCGCCTTGTTATTCGGCCAGTCCGGCATCGAAACCTTGAACGCAATCCCTAACCTGGTGTTGGGCATCGGCATCCTGACCGCTTACTACACCTTCTTCGAAGGGATATGGGGCCGTACGCCGGGCAAGTTTGTGTTCGGTACGGTGGTGGTGGATGAAGAAGGCCGCAAGCCCCCGGTGGGACAAGTTGTGGTCCGGACGGCCTGTCGGTTCATTCCGTTCGAGGCCTTTTCGTTCCTTGGCAAGAACCGTGGTTTGCACGACCGCATCTCCAAGACCCAGGTGATCCTGACCCGGCGCTAAGCTAGTACGTAGTCTGGCGACCTATC
>CBIHQA010000683.1:0-2142 GCA_966211475.1 uncultured Neisseriales bacterium | reverse complement strand
CGAAGAGGCGGTAGGCGGCGCCGAGGCGGGTGGGTGGGGGCATGGTGCGAGCGACGTGCTGAAGGGACTGCCAGAGGGGAGCGGCGCGCCTGCGACCTCCCTGGAAAGAGCGGGGGAGCGCCCGCCAACGGGGGATTGTGCTGGGGGCGTGGATCACTAAACTCGCCGCCGCATCCGAGGAGCCGCGGGCGTTCGTCAGAAGACTGCCCGCTGAGGGAGAAGACCTGTGAAGTTGAGCTGGCTGGTCAGCATCGTGCTGGCCTGGGGATTGAGTGCGTGTACCGAGGGGGACGAGGCGCAGGGAGGGAAGGATGCGGTGGCGCACAGCGCCGAATCGTCCAGGCCCGTCGTGCAGTCGGCTGCGCGAGCGGGGTCGGCGGCTGAGCAGTCGATCGAGGCGCGCGCAGAAGAGCTCTTGGATTTCGGCGAAACCAGCTCCTATGGAACTGACCTGCTGTGGCCGCATTCCACAACGCAGTCGTGGGGGCCGTTTCGCTTCCGCCATTACCCGCGCAAAGGCGTGTATGTCGGGGTGGCCGTCGAACCGAGTGCGGAGTACACGGAGGGCGGGGTCTACGTGATGGGAGGTCCCTTCGGCGCAGCGCCCACGTTCGTGGGGCGGGTGGAAGACTTCATCGGTCCTGCGGCGAGTCCGGCTGCGAACCCGCTGTTGGCATTTGACCCGCCGCTGTTGAGCATGAACGTGACGCAGGGCCAGAACGCCTTTGCGCCGCTGTTGCGGGCTACGCCGAAGTTTGGGTTCGAGGGCAAGGTCTATCTTCGCTTCGGCGACCCTGATCGGCGCTGGGGATCGATGGACAGTGAGGTGGAGGTCCTGCCAGGCGACTCGGTGCTCACCGCCTGGGCATCGCGCGCGGACTTGGCCACTGGCGTGCACGCCGGTGCACTGCAGGTGCGGGTGTGCGCGACGAGTGACTGCACGGTGGAGTACGAGGGCTCACCGGTGCGCTTGCCGTATCGCCTCGGCGTCGTTCGAGCCATGCCTGACGTCCGGCTCCAGGGGCCGAACACGGGCATGTTCATCAACGTCTTGCGGCCGGGTGCGGACTCGCATATCGCCTTCAGGGTCAGTTCCGCGCGCGAGCCGGTGGAAACGTTCTATTTCCAGGCCGTCGATGCGGGCGGCTACATCCAGCAATCGGGCCAGTTGCAGCCGGGCGGAAGCGAGCGGGAGCTGCGGTTCAAGATCAGCTTGCCCGAGGGGCCAGCGCGGTACGAGGGAAGTTTCGCCGTGCGGGTGTGCTGGGATCCCGCATGCACGGACGTCCTCTCCACCACCGGGCCGATCCGCTACGTCTTCACGCGTGAAGCCAATGATCTGGTGGACGCCTCAATCGGCGCAATCCCCCAGTTGACCCCGCTGCGCGCGCTCGAGGGCGCTGCCGACTGGACGGGCGCTCGGGGCAATCCTGCCAACACGGGCTACGTGCCGGTTGAGCTGGATGTCTCGAAGTTCAGCCTGCGCTGGCGCTGGGACCTGCCCCCAGGCAAGAGCGGCCTGTTGCAGCAGGCCACCATGGCCGGCAAGGTCGCGCTGGCTGCCGGAGGACCCGGCTCTGACAACGCCCACACCGAGCTCTTTGTTCTGAATGAGTCCGACGGGACCGTGGGGTGGCGTAGGGCAGGCAGCTTCTCCCCCCAGGGCTATTACGGCGTTCCCGCCCTCTCGCAGACGACGCTCTATTCGGTCGTTAGGTTGGTCGACCCGATGTTGGTGGCCTACGACCTGGCGACCGGCGCGCAGCGCTTCTCTTTCACCGTGCCCAGCTATTCATATGACATCCCGCCAGTCGTCGTTGGAAACCAGCTCCTGATGCCCAGAGGTACGGGAGGAGGCGTTCTAAGCGTCGAGGCCAGCAGCGGCAGAACGTGGTGGAGGGCTGACCCGATCTCCCAGAGTTGGTCCGGCGCCTGGGCGCCGGCATCGGACGGCACAACGGCGTTCGCGTACGCAGCCAACACCGGCACGCTGGCGGGCTACTCGATGACCGACGGATCGCTGCAACTGTCCATCACCGACGATGTGCTGCGCGCCGTTTCAGGCGGAGTCAGCGCAACGCGGATGGTCGCCGTCCACCATGACCGTGCGTTCGTGGTGGAAGATGGCGCATTGGTCGCCTT
>CBIHQA010000682.1:0-2146 GCA_966211475.1 uncultured Neisseriales bacterium | reverse complement strand
TGGGCTTGTCACTCACGCACCAGGGCAAGCTGCACTTCATCCAGTGGCACCACGTCATCCCGAAGTCGCTGCTGAAGGACAAGGGCTACGAGACCGGCGAAATCAACGAAATCGCCAACATGGCTTTCATCACGGGGCAAACGAACCGACGCATCAGCAACAAGGAAGCGACGCAGTACCTCGAGAAGGTCATCGCCGAGCAAGGTGCTGCGGCGTTGGAAAGCCAATGCGTGCCGACCGACCCGGCACTGTGGTCGACCGACGCCTACAAGGACTTCCTGAAGATGCGGCGTGAAGCGCTGGCCCAGAGAATGAACACGTTCATCCGGGAGAAATCAGGGACATGAGCAACTTTGCCTTTCTTCAGGGCGAATGGGACTTGGTGTTCGAGGCGGCCCAGAAGGCCGAGCACCACGCCCATGCCGACGCGCGCAGCGCTTGTTTCTATGCGCGACGGGCCCTGGAGTTGGCGGTTTCATGGCTCTACACCCATGACAGGACGCTGAAGCTCCCCTACCAGGACAACCTGAGCGCGCTCATCCACGAACCGAGCTTCCAGCAGGCGGTGGGCAACGCGCTGTTCACCAAAGCCCGGCTGGTGAAGGACTTGGGCAACCTGGCGGTTCACAGCACCAAGAAGGTGGCGACAACCGATGCGCTGTCGGCCACGCGTGAACTCTTCCACTTCTGTTTCTGGATGGCCCGGACCTACGGGCGCACAGGTCGGCCTGACCCCGGACTGAACTTCAAGACTGAGCTGCTGCCGAAGCCCTCTGTGAGCCCTGCCGGCGCAGCGACGGCAGAGCAGCTTAAGCAGTTGGGTGAGAAACTGCGGGACAAGGACGACAAGCTGTCCGAGGTGCTCGCTCGCCACGCCGCGCTGGATGCGGAACTGCAAGAGCTGCGCGAGGAAGTGGCCGCTGCCAAGATGGCCAACAGCGCCGCCCCGGACACGCATGACTACGCAGAAGCAGAGACCCGCCGCGCCTTCATCGACTTGATGTTGCGCGAGGCCGGCTGGCAACTGGATGCGAAGAAGACCTTCGAAATCGAAGTCAGCGGCATGCCGAATGGCGAGGGCACAGGCTACGTGGACTACGTGCTGTGGGGTGACGACGGGAAGCCGCTGATGCTGGTCGAGGCAAAGCGCACGACCAAGAGCCCGATGGTCGGCCAGCAGCAGGCCAAGCTCTATGCCGACTGCCTCGAAATGCAGTACGGGCAACGCCCCGTCATCTGCTACTCCAACGGCTACGAGCACTGGATGTGGGACGACTCGGCATATGCGCCCCGCGCCATCCAGGGCTTCTACAAGAAGGACGAGCTGATGCTGCTGGTGCAGCGGCGGAGCTCACGCAAGAAGCTGGGCGAGGAAGCCATCGACGGGCGCATCGTCGAGCGCTACTACCAGACCCGTGCCGTACGCCGCGTTGCCGCCAGCTTTGAGAACGACCGGCAGCGCAAAGCATTGCTGGTCATGGCGACGGGCAGCGGCAAGACGCGCACTGTCATCGCGCTGGTCGACCTGCTGATGCGCGGCAACTGGGCCAAGCGGGTGCTGTTCCTGGCCGACCGGGTGGCGCTGGTCAACCAGGCCGTCAACGCCTTCAAGGCCCACTTGCCCGATTCGGCGCCGGTGAACTTGGTGACGGACAAGGCCACGGAAGGCCGCGTGTTTGTTTCGACCTACCCGACGATGATGGGGCTCATCGACGAGACCTTCGACGGGCAGCGGCGATTTGGTGTCGGACACTTCGACCTCATCGTCATCGACGAGGCGCACCGGTCGGTATATCAGAAGTACGGCGCCATCTTCCAGTACTTTGACTCGTTGCTGGTCGGGCTCACGGCCACGCCCAAGGATGAAGTCGACCGCAACACCTACGGACTGTTCGAGCTGGAAGACGGCGTGCCAACCGACGCCTACGAGCTGGACCAGGCCGTGGGCGACGGGCACCTGGTGCCGCCGGTGGCCATCTCAGTGCCGCTGAAGTTCCAGCGCGAGGGTATCCGCTACGCCGACCTGAGCGACGAAGACAAGGCGCAATGGGACGAACTCGACTGGAACGAGGAAGGCACGGCGCCGGACGAAGTCACTGCCGAGGAGCTCAACAAGTGGCTCTTCAATATCGATACCGTTGACAAG
>CBIHQA010000681.1:0-2146 GCA_966211475.1 uncultured Neisseriales bacterium | reverse complement strand
CTTCCGAGGGCGAAACGAATCGCCTTTCTGTTGAGCCCGGCCTGCACCACCGACGAACTCGGAGGCACCCAAACCCGCGGCTTTGCAGGAGGGCCCAACAGAAAAGGATTGCGAAATGACCGGGGACTTGAAGTGGGCGCGGAGCAAGGTGCGAGCACTGCCGCGGAGGGCGATCACGGACCTGGCGGTCGAGCAGGAATCAGCAGCAGCCATGCACGAAGCAGCAGCGGCCGAACTGCGGAAGGCTGCGCGGTGATGCATTGCTCAACTGCCCTGGGCAGCGTCCGGATCGATGGCGACAAGCTCAGGCCAGATCGCGCGCCAGTCATCGGGGCGGAGATCCCACCGCCTGACGTCTCCGCCGGTCTCGCGTTCAATGAGTACGCAGAGCGCAGGGCTGGGTACGCGTCCGTCCTGCCGGGCGGCCAGCTGCGACAGATAGACAGGCTTGATTCCAAGTCGCCCTGCGAACGCGGCGACCCCGCCGCGCGGCATCTGTTCGGTGTACTGACGGAGGTTCATGGATTATGCAGTTTGCTCAATTCAAGCTGGAGCATACTGCGCAACTTCGCGTTATGCAACCCGCATACGCTGTCGGAATGAGCATCTCAAGCACTCGTCACCTGCGGCGTCAAGCGAATCTGGAACGCCTTATTGAGGAGGTCGGAGGCCCAACCCAGTTGGCATTGCTTGCTGAAACGCCAAAGACGCACATCAGCGCGCTGCGGCGCGGCTCTCGCGGGATAGGTGACGGGCTCGCGGCCAAGCTGGAGCAGGCATGCGATAAGCCGCCCGGTTGGATGGATCTGGAGCCAGTGCTTGCGTACCCCCTGGCGTCAGGAGATTCCCCCCCGCCTTCGCTGGGCGAATCTGTGACAAATTACAGGGGGGTGGCTCTCGACCTGAGCCAGTCACGTCCGATAGTCGCCACTCCAAAACTAGAGTGGGAGCAGCTGATGCGGGGGGGACTGCCGGAGCGGTTTGATCTGGTGCTGCGCGACGACGCGCTGGGAGAGCAGGGAAAGAAGGGGGAGATCGGCAAGTTCTCCACGATCGCGAAGCCCATCGAAGGCCGCGGCGTACTGTTCGCTGACCGCGACGGGAACCACTACGTGAGGATTTATCAGGTGCGAACAATCGGTCGCTGGGCGGCCGTCTCCGCGAATCCGCAGGCCTATGGAACGCTCGATTCAGAAGCGGACGGCCTACAACTATTGGCCGTGATGGTCGGCTTGCAATGGGCTTGAGGAGGATCGTCGAGGCCGTTGGCCGCGCAACGTCCTTCTCGCGCCTCACGGGCGATCACTAGCAAAGATCCCCAGCCATCCGGTACAGCCCGCCTCGAGCGGGCTTTTTTTGTGCCCGATAGCAACAACGTTATGCATTTCGCTTGCAATCAAGTTATGCGTTATGCATACTTGATCCCAACACACCGCACCGCGGCAGATTGGGGAACAGATGAACATCCAGCAGATTCAGGGCTTCAGAGGCGCCACAGTGAGCGCGGTCGTCGACTTCGATGCAATCGTCGACCGCCGAATGATGCGCGAGGAGGAGCGCGCCGAAGCACGGGAAACAGCCATGGAGGTCGCACTGGCCGAGGTCCGTGTCGAGCTGCTGCTGGCGTTCAAACGGGCCTTTGCTGGCGGGGCCGTGACGATCCCTTGCACGGTCAGGCGAGCCGACGGCTCGGTCATCGGCGTCTATGAACAAGACCTTAACGAAGCCCTGAGCGACGTGTGGGGCGACGCAAAGGTCGAGCCGCTGTTCCTGGCAATGCAGGCGGCTCCGGCTGATGCACTCCTGGCCGCGCGGACAGCGTTCCAGACCGAAGCGGCCGAGGCCTACATCGCCGCCAACGGCGAATCGTTGGCAGCGCACCGGATCACCTTCCCCGAGTTCTACGGCGACGAGGTGACGCAATGAGCTACCCCGTGTACCGCATCCACGCCCAGGGCTTCCGCCCTGCCCCGTGCCGCCGCGTGAACTTGCTCCGGCGCGTGATGCGCGCCATTGCGCGGAGACTAACATGAGCATCGCGAAGTACACGCCGGGACCGTGGGTGTTCTACACCGAGAGCGTCGACCCCAGCTGGCACATCGTCACGCCCGCGAGCCGCATGCGCGTGCTGGCGAACGTGCACATC
>CBIHQA010000680.1:0-2147 GCA_966211475.1 uncultured Neisseriales bacterium | reverse complement strand
GGGTGAACGCGACACGCTGATCTGGCCCGGCTATCTTGGCGGCATGAACTGGGGTGGCGTGGCGATCGATCCGGCGCGCAAGCTTCTGATGGTCAACGACATTCGACTATCCACCATTGTCCGACTGGTCCCGCGCAAGGACGTGGAAGGCAAAGTCCAGGCCAATTTCAGCCATGCAGGCTATGAACTCCATCCCGTCAAGGGTGCGCCCTTCGGCGTCGAGCTGAAGAGCTTTCTGTCGCTCCTCGGACTGCCGTGCGAACAGCCTCCCTGGGGCAAGATCACCGCGATTGACCTCCAGAGCCGCCGTGTAAGATGGCAAGTACCGGCTGGCACGGGATTGGAGCAGACATTCAACCTGGCCGGCGTGGAACTGCCGGTGAAGCTGGGCATGCCATCCATTTCATCGACCATGATGACGGCATCGGGCCTTGCCTTTTACGCCGGTGCCAATGACCCCTTCCTTCGGGCGTGGGATTCCGCCAGTGGGCGTGAGCTATGGAAGGCGCGGCTTCCTGCCGGGTCGCAGGCGACGCCCATGTCCTATCTGTCCCCGCGCACAGGGCGGCAATATGTCGTCGTGGTTGCTGGCGGACCGCCTTACAGCAAGCGTGTTGGGGACTATGTCGTGGCCTATGCCTTGCCGCGATGATGTCCCCCCTCGCTTCGTGGCGGGCGCCTTATTCGCGACCAGCAACGCTCACTGCCCGCGCCGCGCGATCGCCAGGTCCAAGGCGGCTTTGCGATCGATCTTGCCTGAAGCCATCCGTGGCAGGCGATCTACAACGACATAATCCTTGGGAACGGCATAACAGGGCAGATTGGCCGTCAGATGAGCGACAGCGTCACTGCGACTGAACGCCTGACCCTCGCGGCGTTCCACCACGGCGACAGGCACCTGGTGCAGCACCGGATCGGGAATGCCAACGATCGTGCAGTTGGCGACGCCGCAGCATTCCGACAGCAGGCACTCGACGTGAGAAGGCAGGATCTTCTCCCCGCCGCGATTGATAATGTCGTCCACCCGGCCGCTCAGATATAGGCGCCCGTCCTGGTCCATCTTCCCCAGGTCACCAGTCCGCAACCATTCGCCGCAGGTTTTTCGTGCGGTTTCGGCCGGGCAGCGCCAGTAGCCCAGCATGCGTGTCGGCCCTGCCACCCATATCTCGCCGACCGTGCCCGCTGGCACATCGTTGTCCTGGTCGTCCACGAGCCGCATTTTCACGCACGGGGCAGGAAAGCCGACAGACGCGCCATGGTCATGAATAAGCGCGGCCGGGAGGAACGTGCAGGCCGATCCGAACTCGGTGAGACCGTA
Source organism: uncultured Neisseriales bacterium (assembly GCA_966211475.1). Classification (GTDB taxonomy): domain Bacteria; phylum Pseudomonadota; class Gammaproteobacteria; order Burkholderiales; family Leeiaceae; genus Leeia. The sequence goes on along the minus strand of CBIHQA010000680.1, from coordinate 829 downwards.
GCCGTGGACCAGCTCCAAATGGGGCCAACGGTCGATAAGTTCGCTCGACCAGGCCTGAGGCATGGGCGATCCGCCGAACACGACGAGGCGGGCAGGGCCGAACACGACGTCGCTTTCCTCCATCAGCATCAGCATGCGCAGCACGCTGGGAACAGCCGTGACGAAGGTCGAGGGCGACTGGCGGAAAGCCTCGATGGCATCCTTGCGATGAAACTCCGTCACCAGCACCGTCTCGCCGCCGACGATCAGCATTTGCCCCAGCTGATCGATAAAGCCGGTATTGTGGAACAAGGGCGAAAGCACGATCGTGTTGTCGTCCGGGCCGGTATTCAGAAACCGCTGATAGGTGGCCGATGCTTCGAAAATGGCCCGCGCACTCAGGACCGCCCCTTTTGGCAGCCCGGTCGTGCCCGACGTGAAGCTTATGACCGCCGGATCGTCGGCGGCAGGAAGAGGGGGAAGCGACATTCGAAGCGGTCGTTCCCATGCTTCCAGCACGTCGAGCCGTACGTCCGCGATCCCGAACATATATTGGTGCTTGATGTCCGCCAGCGCGAGTTTCGCCTCCAATAGGGCAGCAGAGTCGGCCATCTGCTTAGGCGAAATCCGGTTGTTGACCAGAGCCGCGATGGCGCCCAAACGCATGATGCCCATATAGGCGACCACCCAATCGATGCTGTTGTAGCCCACGACGATGACCCGGTCGCCAGCTGCCACGCCCAGGTTCATGAGCCATTGCGCCCGGCACTCCGCTTCTTTCGCCAGCTGAGCGAAGGTCAGCAACTTCGATCCGTGCCTTATCGCGACCCGATCGGAACGATGCTGAGCC
>CBIHQA010000679.1:0-2152 GCA_966211475.1 uncultured Neisseriales bacterium | reverse complement strand
GTGAAAGGGTAGTGTCCTAGGCCTCTAGACGATGGGGACCCCGGAACTGCTTCCACCGCTGCAGAAGCGGTGAGGCGCGTACTATAAGGGTTTCAGCGGTATGTGTCAAACGGCGGCATGGTATTTGTGACGGAAATATCGCGGAAAATATCCCGTGCAGAGCCGCCTGGGGCGGGTCGCCCGGACAAATGTCCGGTCCGGTTGCATCGACGCTGCGATGGGCGGTGATAGGCGTAAAAAACCCCGGCCGGGTGGCCGGGGCGGTAGTGCTAGCGCGACTTAGGCCGCCTTCAGCAGGGAATGCGGGTCGATCACGAATTTCTGCGGAGCGCCGGCATCGAACTGGGCGTAGCCGGAGGGGGCCTGGTCCAGGGAGATGACTTGCACGCCGACTACTTCGGCGATGTTGATGCGGTCCCACAGGATGGCTTGCATCAGCTGGCGGTTGTACTTCATCACCGGGGTTTGGCCGGTGAAGAAGCTGTGCGACTTGGCCCAGCCCAGACCGAAGCGGATGGACAGGGCGCCGCGCTTGGCGGAGTCGTCCACCGCGCCCGGATCGTCGGTCACGTACAGACCCGGGATGCCGATCTTGCCAGCGGCACGGGTGATTTCCATCAGCGAGTTCAGCACGGTGGCCGGCGCTTCGAAGCGCACGCCTTCGTGGCCGTGGCCGCGGGCTTCGAAGCCGACGCAGTCCACTGCACAGTCGACTTCCGGGGAGCCCAGGATGTCGGCGATCTGTTCGCCCAGGGTGGCGTCTTGCGACAGGTCGACGACTTCGAAGCCGACCTTGCGAGCATGGTCCAGACGGGCCGGATTCATGTCGCCGACGATCACCGCGGCGGCGCCCAGCAGGCGGGCAGAGGCTGCAGCAGCCATGCCGACCGGGCCGGCACCGGCGATGTAGACGGTGGAGCCCGGGCCGACCCCGGCCGAGACGGCGCCGTGGAAGCCGGTCGGCAGAATGTCCGACAGGCAGGTCAGGTCGCGGATCTTGGTCATCGCGTGTTCGCGATCCGGGAAGGCCAGCAGGTTGAAGTCGGCGTACGGGACCATCACGTATTCCGCTTGGCCGCCGATCCAGCCGCCCATGTCGACGTAGCCGTAGGCACCGCCGGCGCGCGACGGGTTGACGTTCAGGCAGACGCCGGTGGCCATTTCCTTGCAGGTGCGGCAGCGGCCGCAGGCTACGTTGAAGGGCACGGAGACCAGGTCGCCGACCTTCAGGGTTTCCACGTCACGACCGACTTCGATCACTTCGCCGGTGATTTCGTGGCCCAGCACCAGGCCGGCCGGTGCGGTGGTACGGCCACGCACCATGTGCTGGTCGGAGCCGCAGATGTTGGTCGACACCACGCGCAGAATCACGCCGTGTTCGATTTTCTTGCCGTTGGGGTTTTCCAGCTTGGGGAAGGGGATGGATTGCACTTCCACCTTGCCCGGTCCTACGTAGACGACACCACGATTACTAGACATTTCGCCTCCTCGTGTTTGTGGGGTCAGGGTCGCGGACTGCCCGGCAGAAGCCGCTTTGCGCGACGCGGGCAGCTTGTGGATTGTTCGCCGATGCACAGGGGGCGGCGTAATCAAATGCGACCATGACATGGCATTTTTCGCCACGTTGCTTAACAGGGGTTGGGGGTGTGAGGGTTGGTGGGCGTCGGGCAGAGCCCGACTGATTCGGGCTGCTGCGTAGCGCGGCAACGTGTCCTGAGAATCCCTACTCCCCCCGCCCTCGCCGCCGCGAGGGGGCCTCGCTGTGCTCGTGTGGCTTTTCATTGCATCGTTGCTGGGCACTCTTGGCTTGCTTTGGCGGTATTCAATTGTTGGTGGGGGGCTTCGTAGGATGGGTTCCGCTTCGCTTTACCCATCCTACGGTTGTGCGGCGTGTGGGGGCGGGTGTTGGCGGATGCAACCGAGTGAGGCGGGAAGCGTCAAATGAGATGTCTGGATGGGTTTGTGCTCCCTGCTGTTGTTGTGGTTGGGTTGGCCGACCGACCATCGGTCGGTATTGGTGGGCTGGATGCTGCGCGGGGGGCGGTGGCTGGGACTATGCTGGAGGAGGTGGGGTTGGTTGTTGTTGGTGTCATCAGATCGTGATGTTGTGGTACGGCGCCGGGCGGGCGATCCCTTCCCGGTTTGTGGAACG
>CBIHQA010000678.1:0-2171 GCA_966211475.1 uncultured Neisseriales bacterium | reverse complement strand
TGGCGAGTGCCACTTAGCATTCCTGCGAGCGGCTTGTTGCGTCAAGCAGCCCCCTATCATCTCTAGACCACTTGATTGCGAGAGGTCAAGTGGTCTCGAAGAGCCTTGATCGTGCGGCGAATGAATGCCACATCGTTCTGGGCCAAGCCGCTCATCAATGCCTCGATCTCCTGCGCTTCTGATGTCGCCGTCCTCATCGACTCGTCCAACAGGTCTGCGCAGGTCGTGACTAACTCCGCTGCCAAACGCTCTAGCGTCATCAAGGATGGGGCATGTTTGCCCCGTTCGAAGCGAGACAACGTTTCGGTGTCCACGCCGAGTCGCTCCGCAAGATCAGCCTGCGTAAGGTGCAAAGCCTTGCGCCTCGACGCGATGTTCCGACCGAGTCGAACCGGCAAGGCTTGGCGAGCTGTTGCGTCTACATTCTGCTGGTCCACGGTCAACTAATTCTGTCGATTGCCTATTCGACATCCATGGTTGCCTTCAACGCTTGTCCGCGCCAGAATGTGATTCGTTGACAGGAAGGTCAACAAATTACGTCTATAGATCCAAAGTTGCGGCGATGCTGCGCAGCGGAACATGCCGAGGGAGCAATATGAAGATCAACTGGGTGGCCGCTCTTGCTGCGGTGATGGCTAGCGGGAGTGCTCATGCGCAAGGGCCGGCAACTGCGGGCCCGGTAGCCACATCACGGGCGGGGCTCCGGGAAGCCTGTCAGATCACGGCGTCCTGGAACCCACAGCGCCAATACGAACAACAGGAGGCGCTGCGCGGGCTCGAATGCAGCACTTATCTTCGTGGAGTCATGGACGGGATCATGGCTGCCAACATTTTTGATGAAGAGATGTCAAAGCGAGCTCGACGCCCCGAAGGGGCGCGATTCGCCTGTCCCTCCAGTGCCTATGAGGTACGTATGGTGGCGGCAGCCGTCCTTTCGGTTTTGGATCAGCCGTCGTTGGACAGTAAGGCCCCTCCGGGCGTGATTGCGGCGCTGGCTGTTCAAAAGACCTTCCCTTGCAATTGAGCCCGCCAAAAGCGGTGTTTCCAGTCGACAAGGATTAGCGTGAGTTAACAGGCGCCCCCCCAACAGCGCGAACTCGCGCTTCCGCTGCGACGCTCAAAAAGTTTGAATCGGTACCGTCTATACCAAGCCTATGAGGCTGGGATGGCGGCCTCCCCGTGCAGGGAGTGTCCGATTTTTTGACAAACGTCCTAATCTACCTACGGTAGAACGGGCTAGGGAGCCATGTGGAAGACCGAGATGTGAGGGCCGCAGCGCCGCTTGAACTGGAACTCGATGACGGCGTACTCGACGAGTCATTCAAGCCAATACAACCTTCCTATCCAGCGTTCAGCGCTGAAGAGGGCGCGCTCAGGGCGAGCCTGCAGAAGGAACTGGCAGCCGAGTACGCGTTGGGGGAGGCAAGGGTACGCCAGCGCTCTGGGAAGAAGTATGAGGGTCTTCAGGTGATCCCAACGCTGCCGAGAGTGACCCGAGTCAGTCGACCGGGCGGGGCCGCAATGATGAACAGGCTCATCGAGCAGATTCTGACCCCGACGGGGGCGCTTGAATCGCAGGCAAGTCTTCGCAAGCGTGTACAGGCTCAATATCCAAGACATTGCGTTCCAAAGACTTGGACCACGCCGTTGCAACCATGGGCGATCACAAAGATCCGCGACCGGCTGAGCTGCATGGGACATCCATTTAACACGTTGAAAGTTCCATCTCGCTGCTCGCTTCGCGACCTGCACAGCTCCGCGCGACTTGTGGTCATGAAGGCCAAAGGAGAGGCTCTGAACGCAACGGTGACCCTCACTGTCAGCGAAGGCAGCATCGCCATTAACGGAGTTAGCTTCAAGATTTCCGTCAACACCGTAAAGGGCAAGAGCTATCCGATTGCACGCGTCTCCATTGATAAGCTTTGCGAGGTGCTGTCCACAACCTCAGCGTGAGCTAAGTACAGTTGCCTGACGTCGCCCCCAGCCCTCCGTAGCCTTCGTGGGGGCGGGGCAAGCCGTCCACTTCGAACCCCAGGACGACATGGAGAAGTTTCGGGAAGCTCAACGAAGCATCCAAAGCGCGTGAGGTGCGAAGCACGCGACCAGCACGATGGTTGTGCAGCACAGCGCGGTCAAGCCAAGCAGGAACAGCGATCCAATTGGATGCTTGT
>CBIHQA010000677.1:0-2172 GCA_966211475.1 uncultured Neisseriales bacterium | reverse complement strand
TCCCCGCCCTCAATTCCTCAAGATGGGCAGGCGACAACTATCCTGACATGGAGGGCTGTCGCGAAGAAACTCCGCAAGTTGGGCGCGCGGGCGCAGCTTGTTGCCCTTGGCTTGAGTGTTCTCTTGAATTAGGACACCCCACTCTTGAAACGCTTCCTTCAGAGGCATCCCGGGCAGCACGCGGCCCTTGGTGTACTTGTCCCACTGCTGCGCCCGCAGTGGCGCCGTTATTTCGGGCCGATGGTGGGCGATGTTCAGTTCGCTGTCCACCTGCATGCTGCGGGTGTTGATGTTCGCGCTCCCGAGGGTCATGAAGGCATCGTCGATAAGCATCAGCTTGGCGTGAATGTAGACCTCCTGCCACTCCTCGCCGTCCTGCGTGTCCGGCGCGACGAGTGTCGCAATGTGCACCTTCAATCCCGGCACCTCGCTTGCCATGATGACCTCGGGCGTGCGGTCGCTGCCAAACGTCTTTTCGTGCCATGACTTGGGCTTCAGCCGATCCCTTTGCTCTTCCAGCTCAAGCTTCCGGGCTTCCAACTGGGCCTTGCGGCCTTGGTCAATGGCCTCGTCCGCTCTCAGTTCGTCGTTGACGGCGTCCAGGTCCTTCTCGATGGTTTCCAGGCGCTGGTGACGGGCCACCTCCGGGATCCGGTCGGCGCGGCCCAGCAGTTCAAGCATTCGGTATGTGTTGACCGTGCCCGCGCCCATGCCTCCATCCGAGGTGTTCGAGATGACGAACAGATACAGCGGGCCGTGCCTCTCGGGCTTGCGGCCACACCCGGTCATGTCGTTGGCCGCCTTCGTAATCCTTTCGGCCAGTGGGGGCCAGCGGAAGTACTGGTTCTCGATGTGGATGTACTGCGAGGCGTTGGACACAGCCTGCAAATAGCACTCGGAGATGTGTTGCTTGCCGTACTGGGGCTGCGTGCGCAGGATCTGGCACATGGCGCGTCCGTCGTCACCCAGCAACGGATAGGAATCAAAGTCCGGCATGGGCAAGGATTCACCAGTTTCCTTCTGCCAGGCGTCCGCGAAGTTGCGAAACACATCGCCGACGATCGTCCCGGTCACGCGGCTGGAGTAGTCGTGCAGCGGCACGGCGCCGTTGCGGCCGGCGTCCGCCCGCTGCTGCTTTCCGCTGTGCTCGGACGTATCCCAATAGCCGTCCAGCATGTTGTGGCCCATGACGAAGCCAACGGCGGCCTCGGGATCTTCGTAATCGACGACCACCATCTTCTGGTGGTGGGTCGGCGTGAACATCAGGGTCAGCTTGGTGGTCAGCGAGAGTCCTTTGTCGATGTAGTCGACCTCGCGGATCTTCGCGCTGTCTTCCATGGAATAGCTTCGGCTGAAGAACCGCAGGTTTTCACGAGTCGTGGCAAAGCTGGGGTCCTTGGCCGCCGCGTGCCGCACCAGCATCCGAGAGAACTCGTGCGTGATGGAAAACTGGCGGTCGAACATGCCGAACCAGGACACGTCGTAGTTGTATTGCTCCTCGGTGGCCGTCTTCGGCGTGTCCCCAGGAAATCCCGGCAGCCGGCGGCCCGGCAAGTTGGGTTCTCCAAGTGCCAGGCCGGTGACAGGCACGGCGCCGAGCAGGTTGAATGCCCAACTAAGGACCCGCACGGTCTTCCCCTCGCGGGCCTTCATTCTCAACAGCTCGCCAATCGGCGGGTGCGTTCCCTTGCGGATGAAGTACATGCTGGGCTGGAACCCCCAGCAAATGATGCAGACGCTCTTCTTTGCCGCGTCGATGGCGCGGTAGACCGCGTCAAAGGCCTCTTCCCCATTGACGAGCGGACGGAAGGTGGCCAGGTGCGGGTTGTATTCGCTGCCGTTGACGAACCATTGTGGCGTGACATCTGCCGAGTCTCTTCCGCACTGGACGGGTACGTTATGGGTGGGCGCGGCAACGTCAGTCATTGAAATGCTTTGAGTGGCAGGTTGTGCGGAAGGTCACGAGCCGAATCCTTTGTTGTAGCGTTCGCGCAGCGTGCTGCGCGCGGACGTGCGGCCGGTGTCTTGGGGCGGTGGGCCGGGTTCGTGTTTCAGGAACCCCTTGTTCGCCGGCTCGCCCTGCTTGGGATTCGTGTATTCACCGACCATCGGCATTTTGTAAATGGCCCCATTCGCCATCTCCAGCTTGTAGAGCTTGATGGCTGCCGAATG
>CBIHQA010000676.1:0-2172 GCA_966211475.1 uncultured Neisseriales bacterium | reverse complement strand
CGGGAAATTCCTTTGGTGCACAAAGGCTTTACTGCTAGCATTGAAGTAACTTCTTAAGAATTGTCTGTCCCTTTTCCGCCGCCTTTCTGCCGGTTGGGAGACCTGTTGTGAGCTTTCTAGACTTGCTGCTGGGCCGCAAGCATCCGCCAATGATCGGACTGGACATCAGCTCCTCGAGCGCCAAGCTCGTGGAGTTGGGGCAGGCCGCCAATGGCGAATACGTGCTGGAACGCTTCGCCTCGGAGCCTTTTCAAAAGGGCTGGATCACTGACGGCCAAATCGAGAAATTCGACGAGGTCGCGGAAGCGGTGCGCAAACTGGTCCAGAAGAGCGGCACCCGCACCAAGCACGTCGCCATGGCGATGCCGCAGTCCGCGGTCATCACCAAGAAGATCATGTTGCCCGCCGGCTTGCGGGAAGAAGAGCTCGAGATCCAGGTCGAGACCGAAGCCAACCAGTACATCCCCTTCTCGCTGGACGAGGTGAGCCTGGACTTCTGCGTCATCGGTCCCAGTCCGACGTCCGGCGGCGATGTCGAGGTGCTGATCGCCGCCTCCCGCAAGGACCGCGTGCAGGATCGGCAGGGGTTGGCCGAAGCGGCCGGCCTGAAGCCGTTGGTGCTCGACATCGAGTCGCACGCCTCCCGGCTGGCCATGACACGCATCGTTTCAGCCCTGCCGAACGAAGGCAAGGACGCTCTGGTGGCGCTGTTCGAAATCGGCGCCGATACCACCAGCCTCAAGGTGCTGCGTGATGAGGAAATGCTGTACGACCGCGACCAGGCATTCGGCGGCTCGCAGCTCACGCAGCTGATTTCGCGCCAGTACGGCTTTTCCTTCGAGGAGGCCGAAGCCAAGAAGCTGGCGGGCGACCTGCCCGAAGACTACGAATCCGCCATTCTGGTGCCGTTCGTCGACAGCCTCTCGCAGGAGATCGGACGGGCATTGCAGTACTTCTTCACCAGTACGCCCCACCACAAGGTGCACTACGTGATGCTGGGCGGCGGTACGGCCGGGCTGCCTGGCTTGAAGGAGCGCGTGACCGAACTGACCGGGTTCGCCTCCATGGTCGTCAATCCCTTCGACAACATGAAGCTGGGCTCGGCGGTTCGAGAAGCCAAGGTGCGCCGCGATGCGGCCTCGTACCTGACGGCCTGCGGCCTGGCCATGCGGAGGTTCATGCAGTGATCCTGATCAACCTGCTGCCTCACCGCGAGGAGCGGCGCCAGCAGCGCAAGCGCGCGTTCTTCGTCGGCCTGGGTGCAGCCGCTGCGGCGGGTGCCGTCATTGCCGGAATCTGGATGGTCGTGCTGCAACAGATGACCGAGGCGCAACAGGCGCGCAATGCCTTCCTGGGCGGCCAGATCAAGCAGCTGGAAAGCCAGATCAAGGACATCGCGGAACTGCGTGCCGAGATCGAGAGCCTGAAGGCGCGGCAGAAGGCTGTCGAGGACCTGCAGACCAACCGGAACATTCCGGTCTATCTGCTCGACGAATTGGTCAAGTACACCCCCGAGGGCATCTATTTCACCGCCATCAAGCAGGCGGGCGATCAGGTGACGATCAGCGGCATTGCCCAGACCAACGAACGTGTCTCGGAATTGCTGCGCAACACGCAGAACCAGTCGCAGTGGCTGAAGCGTCCGGAACTGGTCGAAATCAAGGCAGTGAACCTCCCGACAGGAACCGGTGCAGCGGCCAACCGCGACCAGCGACGCCTGCTCGATTTCTCGGTGCGTCTGTTCGTCGCCCAGCCGAGCGCCCAGGTTCCAGCCGGCGCGCCCTCGGCGCCGGCCTCGGCGCCTGGGCGCAAGAGCACTTGAGGAGGCGCGATGGCGACCACCACACGTCCCGCCAATCTCGACGTCGGCAATGCCCTTGGCCGGGTCGGCGACCAGTTCAAGGGACTCAATACCCGCGAGCCCGGCCAGTGGCCACTGCTGCCGAAGATCTGTGCCTGGCTGGCCGCCACCCTCGCGGTAGTCGCAGCCGGCTGGTTCCTGTTTGTCCAGTCGTCGAATGACGAGCTCGAGGCGGCCCGCGCAGAAGAGCCGAAGCTCAAGAAGGACTACCGGGACAAGCTGGCACAGGCCGTCAACCTGGCCGAGTTGCGCAAGCAGAAACAGCAGGTGCAGGAATACGTTACGCAGCTGGAAAAGCAGCTCCCGGGCAA
>CBIHQA010000675.1:0-2173 GCA_966211475.1 uncultured Neisseriales bacterium | reverse complement strand
GGCTTTGCCGACGAGGTGGCCGCCGCTGAAGCAATCCAACAACTGCTCGCACCAGCCAACTTGGGATTTGGCGGGCATGAGCCCATCGTCGAAGCAAAACTTCCGGACGGTATGCGCGTCACGGCGATCATGCCGCCTGCGGCCCGAGGAGGCCTCACCGTGTTGATCCGAAAGTCGGTCAAACATGAGTTGTCCATAGAGGACCTGATTCGTCTCGACGCGATGACGCCGGCGATGGCTGACTTTTTGCGAAACGCTGTGGAGAAGGAACAGAACATCCTCGTCTCCGGCACAGCAACCTCCGGCAAGAGCGCCCTCCTGCGCGGCCTGTGCAATTGGATCCCTGCAGAGCAACGCATCTTGACGATCGAGGACGTCGCTGAGTTCCAGCTCTCCAGTCCGCACTTGGTATCGCTTGAGTTCGGTCGAAATGAAACAGCGGTGGAGGGCTCCACGTCCTCCGATGCATTGATGCAAGCCGCGCTCCGCCTGCGGCCCGACCGGCTCATCCTTGACGAATGCCGAGGCAAAGAGGCGCTCCCCGTTTTGCAGGCCATGACGTTTCGTTCATGCGCCTGGATGGCCTCGGTTCCGGCGAAGTCGCCGCTGCACGCGCTGAAGTCGTTGCAGACCTTGGCCATGACAGCTGACGTGGCCGTGTCATCTCATGCGGCTCAGGAACTGGTCGCTTCAGCGGTTGACGTCCTCGTTCATCAAGAGAGGTTTTCCTGCGGCTCCCGAAAAGTATCCAGCGTCGCCGAAATACGGCGCGTAGAGGATGGAACGCTCCGCGTGAAGGAGCGGTTTCGATTTGAGCACATTGGCTACGAACCGGATGGCAAGGTATACGGCGAGTTTGTAGAGTGCAGCCACTAGTTCGCACCATTCGCGGCGGACCCGTTGTCTGATCGGGTGAACTGCGTTTCATGCTTCCCTCCGAGTTGGTGACAACGTGCCCAAGTTTCTGCAATCTGCACTGTTTCTGATCGTGATCACGATCATGGTCTGGACGTCGACCCTCTGGCGGTGGCGGGCCAACGCAGTTTCCCCGTCACTCTTCGATGTGCTGGTCTACTTGATCGTGGCCCCCCTTTGCCTGACAGCGGTTTTGATGCTGTTGATCTGGCAGGGCACGAAGATCCGCCAAGCACTGGAAGCGCCAATCGGCAGTCCACCGCATTTACCCGCCTCTCCTGGCAGCGCCGTTGCGGCCGATGAAACCGCTGCTCAGTCCGAGACCGGCTGATTGAGGCGGCAAGTTCCGCTGTTCTCACGCGCTGTAGCGGCAGTGGCCCGCGACCTGAATCCAAAGGCGGCAGCGTCCCCCAGTTGTCGAACGAACATCAGAGACCAAGATCATGAGCCAGTTGCAAGACCTCATCGGCGATCGTCAGAACGCACGTCTGCTCCGCCTGTCGTTTCCTCAGGGCAACGGCCCTCAGTCGCAGCTGTTGGTCAATCGACTGGATGCCGTCGAATCCATGTCGCGCGACTTCCGGTTCACGGTCGATTTGCTCAGTGACGACGCCAAGATCGAACTCGAGGCCTTGCACGGCAAGTTGCTGTGCGTTTCCCTGGTATTAGCAGACGGGACTATGCGGCCATTCACAGGCCATGTGGCGCAGTTCCGTTTAGTAAAAACGGATGGAGGATGGGCGCACTACCAAGCAGTGCTCGTGCCTTGGTTTGAGTTTCTGCGCCTGCGCCGCAACAACCGTCTGTTTCATGAGAAAACGCTGCAGGATCAGGCGCACGAGATCCTAGAAAGCTATCCCGGCGTATCGAAGTGGGAATGGAAGGTGGCCGGCGAACAACGCCGGTTCACGATGTGCACGCAGTGGGATGAGACGGATCACAACTACCTCAGTCGCCGCATGGAGGCGGCGGGCTACCCCTACTGGTACGAGCACACGGCGGACGGTCACACGCTGATGGTGCATGGCGACACCACCTCCGTGCAGCCGATCGGCGGCGCTTCGCCAAGCGTTCGCTTTCACACCAAGGGCGGCCCAGACCCAGAAGATGGCGTTGCTCATTGGGCGCCTGTGCGCCAATGGGCGTCCGGCAAGTCGGCAGTGAGCGGGTATGACTTCAAGAACCCGACGCCCATTCACGCGTCCCTGCCCACGAACAACCAACAGGGCGAAGTGCCATCGCTCGAACTTCACAGTTA
>CBIHQA010000674.1:0-2173 GCA_966211475.1 uncultured Neisseriales bacterium | reverse complement strand
TCAGCCAGTCCGCCGTTCCCGGTGGCATCGAGAGCCTGCGCAATGAGCGGGACGATCTGCATCGCGAGCGAAGCCAGCTCGAACAGGAGGTGCGCTTCGGGCAGACCCATTCAGCGCGGCTCACCGAGCTTGCGGATCGGTTGACCCGCATCGAGACCGAACTCGCCGCGCTGGAAGCGCGCTGGCAGCAGGAACGGGATCAGGTGGCACAGCTCCGGCAGCAACTGGATACCCTGATGCGCGATGAGCAAGCCGACGAAGCGGCGCGCCAGGCTTTCCGGAGTGCGCTTGAAGACTTGCAGCGGCGCCAGGGGGACAACCCGCTGGTCCACCTGTGCGTGGATCGGCATATCGTGGCGGAAGTGATCTCCGGCTGGACGGGCGTGCCGCTGGGCAAGATGCTGAAGGACGAGCTCAACACCGTTCTGCATCTCTCCGCCTTGCTGGCCGGCCGGGTGATCGGCCAGGATGACGCGCTGTCGACCATTACCCGGCGCATCCAGACCAGCAAGGCCAAGCTGGAGGACCCGGTCAAACCGATCGGCGTGTTCCTGCTGGTTGGCCCGTCCGGGGTGGGCAAGACCGAAACCGCGCTGGCGTTGGCCGATACCCTGTTCGGCGGCGAGCGCAATCTCATCACCATCAATATGTCCGAATACCAGGAGGCCCACACGGTCTCCGGTCTCAAAGGTTCCCCGCCCGGTTACGTGGGATACGGCGAGGGCGGTGTCCTGACCGAGGCGGTACGGCGCAAACCCTATAGCGTGGTCTTGCTGGACGAAGTCGAGAAGGCACACCCGGATGTGCTGGAGTTGTTCTTCCAGGTATTCGACAAGGGGCGGATGGAGGACGCGGAAGGGCGCGAGATCGACTTCAAGAACACCATCCTTGTCCTGACCAGCAATGTCGGAACCGACACGCTGATGCGCCTGTGCCAGGACTCCTCCAACTATCCCTCGGCGGATACGCTACGCGATGCGCTCCGCGACGAACTGCAGGATGTGTTCAAGCCGGCCTTCCTGGGGCGGCTGGCGGTGGTGCCCTACTACCCGGTGCAGGACGACGCCTTGCGCCGCATCGTGGCGCTGAAGCTCGACCGGCTGGTGGCGCGTGTACAGGAGCATCATCGTGCGCAGCTGCGCTTTGACGATGCCGTGGTTCAGGCCATCGCTTCTCGATGCAGCGAAGTCGACAGTGGTGCACGCAATGTGGATGCCATCCTGACGGGCACGCTGCTTCCCCGTTTGTCCGAAGCCTTCCTGGAAATGATGGGCAGCGGGCGGGCAGTGGAAAGCGTCAAAGTCAGTGTCGAAAAGAAGAGCGGCGATTTCCGGTTCCGCTTTGAGTTGGCCGCCGAATCTGCCGGGGAGGTTGCCGCATGAGCAGTACATCGCTGGAAATGGACCGCCTGTTGCACCCGATCCATCCGGAGCGGCCCGCGGGAGAGGACGTCAGCTTTGAGATGGCGTACACCGACATCCAGGAGGCCCGCCGGGCAGATGATCCGACCGCGGCACAAGGGGAGTGGGAGTCCGACATCAAGGTGGCGGACTGGGCCCGGGTCGTACAGCTTGCCGAGCAGGTGCTGGCGACACAGAGCAAGGATATCCAGGTCGCCATGTGGCTGGTCGAAGGGTTGACCTATCAGCACGGGCTGGAAGGATTGGCCAAGGGCTTGGAACTGTTGTCCCAGTTCATCGACCGGTTCTGGGACAGCTGCTATCCGCAATTGGACGACTACGGCCTCGAAGAGCGGATCGGCCGGTTCGAATGGCTGGATCGTAGCCTGCCGGCTGCACTGCAGCAGATCGCTATCACCCGGCGCGAAGAAGGACGTTTTGTTGCGTTCGACTGGTATGTCGCCAAGGACCTCGAGCAGCTTGCGGTGCGTGATCCGGCTGCTTTCCAGGAGGCAGTCGCAGCCGGGCGCCCGACGCTGGAGGTAATGGAAAAATCGGTTGCCGCATCAGGGGCCCCCTTCTACGAAAGCCTGTACCAGAGCATGCGGCAGGTCAGAACGTTGTTCGACCGCTTCCATGAGCTGGTGGACCAGCAACTGGGCGACGATGCGCCGGGCTTCGGGCAATCGCGGGCCGCATTGGATCGGCTCGACGACCTGGCCAGCCGATTCGCGCAACGCTTTGGACCGAAGCCTGTCCAGGCGGCCGAGCCC
>CBIHQA010000673.1:0-2184 GCA_966211475.1 uncultured Neisseriales bacterium | reverse complement strand
GTCAGGCCGAGCTTGGAGGCGATCAGAGTCTTGTTCACCGCAAAGCTGGTGTGGTGGCCGGATTCGGATTCGTGGCGAGGTTGCCGCATCAGCCATATCGCGACACGCTGGGCGGAGCGTTGCAGGTTCACCGTCTCGATGTCCTGCATCAGGGTGTGCAGGCGGAAGGACATGCTGGCGAGCATGCGGCGGGCCAGCGTGGGGTCGCGGTCCAGCGCTTCGAACAGATGGTGCTTGTCGATCCAGATCAGCAGCGTGTCTTCCAGCGCCTCAGCGTCGACCATGTAGGGGCGGTCTAGGAACATCACCGCTTCGCCGAAGGATTGGCCGGGGCGGAAGAATTCGATCACCTTCTCCTGCCCGTTGGGGCTGGGGATGGCGAGCTTGATGTGGCCGGTGGCGACCACGTAGAAGCCGTTGGCGGGCTCGCCGCGGCGGCACACCAATTGATGCTTGAGGGCGCGCACTTCGATGCTCGACTTGGCGAGGCGTTCCAGCTCTTCCGGCCGGAGGTTGCGGAACAGCGGCTGTTGCGCCAGCAAGCCGGCGATATCGAGTTTGCGGGCCATATCACTCACCAGTTCTGAACTCAGCCTCGTAAAACGAAGCGGGGAAACAGCCCGCGCAGATCGTCCAGGAGCTGCGGTGATGGAGTCGCGCGGACGCGAGGCACCACAGCGGGGGACGGTCTGGCGGGCTGCAGGGCGAACTGTGTCACACCCCGCTGAGCCAGGTGTTGAGCTAGCGCAAACAGTCGTTGCTCCGGCAACCAGTCCGGATGCCAGGTAGTGCGGCATTCGAAGGGCGTGCCGGCGTCGAGCACTGCGTCGAGGCTGTCCATCACGGGTGGGTAGCTGTGACGGCGGCCGGTGAGCGCGTCGTGCCCTTCCGCATCGCATTTGATGTCCAGCCCGACCCAGTGCAGCTGCGGCAGCAGGTCACGCAGCCGGGCCGGGTACATGCCGCCGGTGTGCAGGCCAACGGAGAAGCCCTGCTCCCGGACCTGCGTCACCATGGCAGCCAGCGCGGGTTCGCTGGTGGGTTCGCCACCGGAGAACACCACGCCGTCCAGCAGGCCTCGGCGGCGTGCCAGGTAGTCGGCGACAGCGGCCCAGGCGACCGTCCCCTCGCGCTGTTGCAGGTGCGGGTTGTGGCAGTAGCCGCAGCGCCAGGGGCAGCCGGCAACGAACACCACCGCCGCCAGCCGACCCGGCCAGTCGACGCTCGAAAACGGCACGAAGCCGCCGAGCCGGGCCGCGTGCGGATCAGCGGACGGTTTCGGTGAAGAAACAGCGCTCACGGAATTCGCTTTGTTTGCCGATGTTGAACGACGCGACCGGGCGGTGATAGCCCATCACGCGGGTCCAGACTTCGCAGCGGGTGCGCTGGCTGTCGTCAAGGGGTTTGCGGTTGGGTTGCGGGGTGGTCATGCGGGCTCTCCTGTTTCGGGTTAAGGACGTTTGTTTTCAGTTTGTTATGGTGAGTTCTTGATGTGGGTTGGCAAGAAGATCACGGGTTTTGTTGGTGTGCGATCGGGCAGTGGGATGCGTCAAGCGAAGCGGACGCATCGTTATCGCGAATCAACCATGGAGATGCGTCCTCTTCGCTTGATGCATCCTACGGATTCTTTGTTTTTCATGGACTTGTGAGTCCTATCTCATGTTGAACGCGAGAACATATGGCTCCCGTAGGTTGGGTTGAGCGCAGCGAAGCCCAACAGAGCACAGGTTTCACGTCGTCGTGTTGGGCTTCGGTCCAGAGCCCAGTCGAAGGGCTCAACCCAACCTACAAAACCACCACGGGTGCTTCGTGGATGCGTCGCACTGTTGGGGTTCGCCTTTGGCTCACCCCAACCTACGGGTTGCCTCGGTGTTTTTCTTACCAATCAGCAACATGCATCCTGTTTTGCAAGCAATTCCTCATCACACTTCGGGCAGAACTCGTGGCTGCCGGACAGGTAGCCGTGGGTTGGGCAGATGGAGAAGGTCGGCGTGATGGTGATGTAGGGCAGCCGGAAGCGTTCCAGCGCGCGGCGGGCCAGCATCTTGCAGGCGTCGGGCGAGGACACGGCTTCGTTCAGGTAGAGGTGCAGCACCGTGCCGCCGGTGTATTTGCGTTGCAGGCTTTCTTGCATCTCCAGCGCCAGGAAGGGGTCGTCGGTGTAGCCGACCGGCAGTTGCGAGG
>CBIHQA010000672.1:0-2185 GCA_966211475.1 uncultured Neisseriales bacterium | reverse complement strand
CCCCACTCGACTCCCGCACCACCAGTCTTGGCTCCGCAAAATAATGCGTCGGCGTTTCTCCAGGCGCCTTCAACTGCTTCAACAATAACCGGCTCGCCATCTCCCCTTGTTGTTCCGGCCCGATCGCCAGGGTGGTGAGCGGTGGCAGGGTGTGGGCGGCGCCAGCGATGTCGTCGAAGCCCACGACCGCGATGTCGCGGCCGCCGCGCAGGCCGCGTTGGTCGAGTTCGTTGAGTACGCCCATGGCGACCAGGTCGTTGTAGCAGACGACGGCGGTGACCGGATCGGGTAGGTCCAGTAACTGGCGTAGCCCTTCCTGGCCGCCCTGGCTGGATACAGGGGCGTCGGCCAGCCATTCTTCCCGCACCGTGAGGCCGGCGTCGCGCATGGCGGACAGGTAGCCGTTGCGGCGCTGTTCGCTGACCGCGCTGCCGCTGCGGCGGCCGACGAAGCCGATGCGCTTGTGGCCGAGGCCGATCAGGTGCTGGGTGGCCATGCGCATGCCGGTGAGGTTGTCGCTGCCGACGAAGTCATAGGTCAGTTCGCCCAAGGGGCGCACCAGTACCACCAGCGGCATGCCCCAGCCCTTGATCCGCTCGGGCAGGTCGGACGGGGTGTCGAAGGCGGGGCAGAGCAGGATGCCGGCGGCGTTCTGCTCGCGCATCGAGGCGAGCACTTTTTCCTGTACGTCCTGGTTTTCGGCGGTGTGGGCCATCAGGGTGATGTAGCCCGATTGCAGCAGTACCCGTTCCGCGCCGATCAGCAGTTCCACGAAGAAGGGGTTGGTCAGGTCGTTGACGATGACGCCGACCACGTTGCTGCTCTTCTGCCGCAGGTTGGCGGCACTGCGGTTGTAGACGTAACCGAGGCGCTGCGCGGTTTCCCACACCTTGGCGGCGGTGGCGGGCTTGATCAGCGGGCTGTGCTTGAGCACCAGCGAGACCGTCGACTTGGAGACGCCGGCGGCTTCCGCGATGTCGGTGATGGTGACGCTATGGGGGCTGCCCGGGTTCGCTGACATGGATCTTACAAAAAAGGTTTGACATGGCGATTCTAGCAGAATACGATGTTTTGGAACGTTCCAAAAACAAGTTGGAACGATAAAAAAGAGAGAGGCACAGCGTGAAGAAAATCGGTTGGGCACTGATCGGGGCCAGCACCATCGCCCGCGAATGGATGGTGGACGCCATCCGTCAGCAGCCGGACGGAGAGGTCCGCACCGTCGTCAGCAGCAATGCCGAGCGGGGCCGCCAGTACGCCGCCGAGCTGGGCATCCCGGCCAGCCATGGTTCGGTGGAAGCCGCGCTGGCCGACCCGACCGTCGACGCGGTCTATATCAGCACCACCAACGAGCACCACTTTGCCCAGACCCTGGCCGCCGCGGCCGCCGGCAAGCACGTGCTGTGCGAAAAGCCGCTGGCGCTGACGCTGGCCGAAGCGCGCCGGATGGTCGAAGCCTGCCGCCAGGCCGGTGTGGTGATGGGCACCAACCATCACCTGCGCAATGCCGCCAGCCACCGCAAGCTGCGCGAGCTGATCCAGTCCGGCGCCATCGGCAAGCCGCTGTTCGCCCGCGTGTTCCATGCCGTTTACCTGCCGCCACATCTGCAAGGCTGGCGCATTACTCAGCCCGGCGCGGGCGGTGGGGTGATCCTCGATATCACCGTGCACGACGCCGACACGCTGCGCTTCGTGCTGGATGCCGAGCCGGTGTCCGCGGTGGCGATGTCCACCGGCGGCACCATGGCCGCCAACGCGCTGGAGGATGGCGTGATGGCCGTCCTGCAATTCGGCAACGGTGTGATGGCACAGCTGCACGACGCCTTCACCACCCGCCATGCCGGCACCGGGTTGGAGGTGCATGGCACCGACGGTTCGCTGTTTGCCCGTGACGTGATGACCCAGCGGCCGATCGGCCAGATCGTGCTGCGCGATGCGCAGGGCGAGCGCGAGATCCCGCTGGAACACGAAAACCTCTACGTCCGTTCGCTGCGGGCCTTCCATGCGGCGATCCGTGGGGAAGGGCAGCCCGCCGCCAGTGGTGAGGATGGGGTGAAGTCGCTCGCCACGGCGCTTGCGGTACTGGAGGCCAGCCGCACCGGCCAGCGCACACAGGTGGTTTTGTAGGTTTTGGTAGGTTGGGGTGTGCCGCCCGCGGAACCCCACACCCCCCCGGGGTCGTACC
>CBIHQA010000671.1:0-2200 GCA_966211475.1 uncultured Neisseriales bacterium | reverse complement strand
CCGCGCTGCGCCGTTCGGGCGCGGGCCGGCTCTTCAACCGCCTGACCGGCGGCGCTTTCATCGCCGCGGGTGGCGCGCTGGCGGTGGCAAACCGCTGAAGGCGCGCCCTCAACGACACCCGATCTGAAGGGGTGCCTCCCGCTCAAATGGGTGGCCTTCGGCGTATGTGCCCCTTGTAGCATCTCGGCCGCCCAGTTATTGGGCTTGCCAGATGCGCCGAGGGAGAACCCATGCAGCCGAATTCAAGCACCAACTCGTCCAACATTCGCTGGACCGCCGCCATCGCCGGCGCTACAGCCGCCATCGCTCCGGTTGCATCCCATGCAGCCATCGTCTCGAATGCCGATCTCGATTACAACGTCGCGATAAACGAAACCTACCATCTCCCAGGATTGCCCGATTTCGAGTTCAGTCGCGCCAAAGGGGCCAATTGGGTTCAGATCCACACGAGCGGCAATAACGGCGCTCGTCTGGGCATGAACTACCTGGTGCAGCCGAATCAGTGCAGCTGGGGCGCCCACCCCACCAATGAGCACACGATCAACTGCAACCCAGGCTATGTCGGCGCCGGCGTGTTCAATGGCCCCCACGTTGACACGCTCGAAGGGGGGCTCAGCTACAGCGGAGGCGGGACCTTCAGCGGCACGCCCGAAGACCACGGCTACCTCGGCTTCCTGTTTCAACGCGACGACGGCACCCACTACGGCTGGGTGGAAGTGACGGTTCAAACGAACGGCAGCGGTTGGGAGTTCGTCGACGATCCCGACTACACCCTCATCGTCAACGGCTATGGCTATGAGACGGAGGCCGGCGTCGGCATCCTGACGGGCGCCACGGGCGCCACACAAGTCCCGGAACCTGATGCGCTGGCCTTGGCGGCCATCGGCATCCTGGGCGCAGCCACAGCCACCCGCCGCCGGCAACGCAAGGCACCCGCCGCCGCCTGAGGCCAAGATGCACGGCGCCATGCCGGAAGTGCCTTTCGGCATCCGCGTCGTGCCGGCCGAAGGTGCGGCAGTGGCAGGCGGCCTTGCGCTGCTGCCCGAACTCCTGGAGCAAGACACACAGCCTTCGCGGCTGTGGGCTGCGCACCTCGTCGACCGCCCCGCGGCCATGGTGGGCGCAGCCGCAGTGCTACCTGTGCTTCACGACACCTGCGCCCCCGGGTTCCGTGTCATCGCGCGGGTGCTGCCCGCCTACCAGCGCCGGCGCATAGCTACGGCACTGCTGCACTTCGCGCGTGCGGAAGCATCCGACTGGGGTGTCTCACGGCTGCACTCGTGGTACGCCCATGCCCCTTCGGGAGCTTCCGCATTCCTGCGATCAGTCGGTTTCCAACCGCACGAATCGGTCCACCACTTCATCGGCGAGACCGAACATTCCCTGAAGGTCTGCAGCAGCCGCTTGAACACATGGCGCGCCCGAGGCCGCATTCCACCGGACGCCCGGGTCGTGCCGCTCGACTCGGTCGACCTCGGCTCGGTGGTTTGCCTCTACCGGAGCCATTCCGGCGGCTCGTTGCGTTCACTGCAAACGCGCCTGGCAAGCGACCTCCAGAGGGAAGCCGTTCGTCAACTGTCCGTGGCGGTGGTGCGCAATGATGAACTGCTCGGATTTCTGTTGACGAAGTGCCCACCTGACACGTCGGTGGAGGCAGACCTCTGGATCAGCCGCCCGGACCATCGGCAGGGCTGGGTTTCATTGTTGTCGCTGCACGGCACGCTCCAGCGCTGCCTCGCAATCGGCGCGAAACAGCATCGCTTCCACTGCAACGGCTCCACACGTGCCACCCTGCGGTTTGCCGAGCAAACCGGCGCAAGGCAAATGGCGGTCCACCACACCTATCGACTCGAACTGCAGGCATGAGTGCCGATCTCACGCCGTCACCACCGGACATGACAGGCGCCCACCGCCAACGCATGCTGGTGATGGCCATTGATGGCCTGGACTGGAGCCTGATGCAGTCACTTGTAGATCTGGGCGAACTCCCCCATTTCGCGCGATGGCTCGCATCCGGCAGCAGCGGACGCTTCGCCATGCCATCCGGACTCGGCTGCGCCTCCTTCTGGACAACAGTCGCCACCGGAATGCGTCCGGACCGGCACGGTGTATTGCATGACCTGGCCCCGCGCGCAGATGGATTGACGCTCGGTGCCACACCGGCCGAGTACCTACAGGAGGCCACCGTCTGGCACATGGC
>CBIHQA010000670.1:0-2207 GCA_966211475.1 uncultured Neisseriales bacterium | reverse complement strand
AACATGATTGAAGTCGCCCTGTTCGGCGCAGGCCGCATCGGCAAGATCCACGCCGGCAACTTGGTGAAGCAACCGGGTGTGAAGCTCAAGTACGTGGTCGATGTGCACGCCCCCAGCGCCGAAGCGCTCGCCGCCCAGCACGGCGCCACCGTCACCAGCATCGAAGCCGCCTTTGCCGACCCGGCCATCCAGGCGGTGGTGATCGCATCCAGCACCGATACTCACGCCGACCTGATCCTGCGCGCCGCCGCTGCCGGCAAGCACCTGTTCTGCGAAAAGCCGGTCGACCTGACCATCGCCCGAGCCCGCGAATGCGCCGATGCGGTGGCTAAAGCTGGCGTCACCGCGCTGATCGGCTTCCAGCGCCGCTACGACCCAACCTTTGCCGCGCTGAAGGCCCGGCTGGATGCCGGCGAGATCGGCGATCCGGAAGTGCTGACCATCACCAGCCGTGATCCGGGCGCCCCGCCAGTGGCCTATATCAAGAGCTCCGGCGGCATCTTCAAGGACATGCTGATCCACGACTTCGACGTGTTCCGCTGGATCCTCGGCGACGAAGCGGTCAGCGTCTACGCGCAAGCCTCTTGTCTGACCGACCCCGCCATCGCCGAAGCGGGCGATGCCGACACCACTGCGGTGACCATCCGCACCCGCAAGGGCCGGCTGTGCCAGATCAACACCAGCCGCCGCGCCGCCTACGGCTACGACCAGCGCTTCGAAGTGCTGGGCAGCAAGGGCCTGCTGCAGGCCAACAATCACCGCCCGAGCGAGGTGGAAGCCTGGACCGCCCAATCGGTGAGCCGTGACCTGCCGGAGCATTTCTTCCTGGAGCGCTACCGCAATGCCTACGCGGTGGAGATGGCGCATTTCTTCGAGTCGCTGCGCGAAGGCAAGCCGGTACGCACCACGGTGGCTGATGGCCTGAAAGCGCTGGAGCTGGCCGAAGCCGCGCACCTGTCCTGGAAGGAAGGCCGCGTGGTCGAGCTATAAGCGCAACCGATCAAAACCGTAGGTTGGGGTGAGCCAAAGGCGAACCCCAACATGACGACGTGGAGATATCGCTCCGTTGGGGTTCACCTTTGGCGCACCCCAACCGACAGAGTCGAACGCACCGGTACAACCTTTATGTCCCCAAACGTCCAAATTGGCATCGGTGGACTAGGTCGGCTGGGTAAACGTCACGCTGAAAATCTGGCCCAACGTGTCCCTGGCGCCCGCCTGGTCGCCGCGGCTAGCCCGGTCGAATCCGAACAGGCCTGGGCGCGCGACAACCTTGGCATCACTGCCCTCTATAGTGATTTGCCCGCCCTACTCGCCCACCCCGGGCTGGACGCCGTCTGGCTAGTCACCCCGACCTCGCTGCATGCCGAGCAGGTCGGCCAGGCGCTGGCCGCCGGCAAGCACGTCTTCTGTGAAAAGCCGCTGGCGCTGACCGTTGCCGCCTGCGACGAAGTGATTGCACAGGCCGCCAGCCACCCGAAGCAGGTCGCCATGGTCGGCTTCATGCGCCGTTACGACCCCGCTTACATGGAAGCCAAGCGCCTGCTGGACAACGGTGACCTCGGCCAGTTGTTCCGCATCCACTGCGAATCGCATGACCCGGTGGACCCGAACGGCTTCTTCGTGAAGTTCGCCCCCACCTCGGGCGGCATCTTCCTCGATTGCTCCATCCACGACATCGACCTGGTGCGCTGGATGCTGAACGGTGCCGTACCCCGCAAGGTCACCGCCAGCGGCACCCGCACCATGTACCCGGCGCTAGCCGAGTGTGCCGACGTGGACAACGCCGTCGCCACCGTGGAATTCGACAACGGAGTGCTGGCGAGCTTCCACGTATCACGCACCTCGCACCGTGGCTATGAAGCCACCATGGCGCTGACCGGCACGCAAAGCACGGTGAACGTCGGCCACAACCTGTCGGCACTGCCGGTGACGCATGACCGCGGCAACGGCCAGTCCCGCCAGGGTCTCCCGGACTTCTTCGGCCGCTTCAACGACGCCTTCCTGATCGAAGCGCGCGCCTTCGTCGACGCCATCCGCGAAGGCCGCCCTTCCCCGCTGACGCTGGAGGATGCACGCGAAGCCACCCGCATCGGCGTCGCCATGCGGGAAGCGTTGCAGAGCGGTGCAGTCGTCAGCCTGTAAGCGACGTCCCGGTACCAGAAACGACGAAGCGCAATCCGGGGTGCCCTCTCTGCAGAGAAGAG
>CBIHQA010000669.1:0-2208 GCA_966211475.1 uncultured Neisseriales bacterium | reverse complement strand
CCGTTCTTGTCCTGCCACTTGCGGGTCTGCAGGCGGCCTTCGATGTACACCGAGCTACCCTTCTTCAGGTATTGCGCGGCGATCTCGGCCAGACGGCGGTACATCACGATGTTGTGCCACTCGGTCTTTTCCTGCTTCTGACCCTGCTTGTCCTTCCAGTTTTCGGTGGTCGCGATGCTGAAGTTGGTCACCGCTTCGCCGTTCGGCATGTAGCGCGTTTCCGGGTCACGGCCCAGATTGCCGATCAGCAGCACTTTGTTGAGGGAAGCCATGTTCAGTAAGTCTCCTTGATGAGGGCGGTCACGGCCGCCTCGTCCCACTCATTCGGTTGCACCTTGAGGTAGGCCACGCCTTCTTCAGCCATCACCACGGCCTCGCGCACGCCCCGGCAGCCCGCCAGGCGTTGCGACAGGTCCGCGGCGTCGCCGCGCCAGCCATCCCCGATATGAAACAGTTCGCTCTTCACCCTGGCCGGCGGCCGCATGAACAGGGCCGACAACAACCACAGCGCCACCAGCACGCTGCAGAACGCGAATACCGCGCCGCTGCCATTGTGCTTGAACAGCCAGCCCCCGGCCGCGCTACCGACCGAGAAGCCGAGCGATTGGCAGGTATTATAAACGCCGATTGCTGTCCCCTTGGCAGCCGCTGGTGCCTGCTTGGAAATCAGCGAGGGCTGCGACGCCTCCAGCACATTGAAGGCGATGAAATACAGCGTCAGCCACAGCAGCACTTCGGAAATGCCGGACAATGATAACGACATACCGACCTGAGCCGCCAGCAGCAACGCCACCGCGCCAACGAACACCGGCTTGAGCTTATAGCGCTTCTCGGCATAGATGATCGCCGGCACCATCAGGAAGAAGCCGATCAGCACTGTCGGCAGCCACACTTCCCAGTGCTGCGCCTTGGGCAGGCCGAAGGCCACCAGCTTGAGCGGCAGCACCGTGAACAGCGCCATCTGCGCAGCGTGCAGAACAAACACGCCGAAGTTCAGTCTCAGCAGCTGCTTGTCCTTCAGCACGGTCGGCAGCCAGCGTGGATTGGCCTCGGCATCCGAGTGGAAGCGCGACACGGCAGGCGTCGGCACCACGAACTTCACGCCCAGGATCGCCGTCACCGCCAGCCCAGCCATCATCAGGAAGATGCCCGGCACGCCGATCCAGTGCTCCAGCGTCGGCGCCACAATCAGCGATACGGAAAAGGTCAGGCCGATCGACGCGCCGATCATCGCCATGGCTTGGGTGCGCACTTCCTCACGGGTCAGGTCGGCCACCAGCGCGGTCACGGCGGCCGAGATGGCGCCGGTGCCCTGCAGGGTACGGGCAATGATCAACCCCTGCACCGAATCGGCAAACGCCGCCAGCACGCAGCCGGCCGCCATCAGCGCCAAGCCGATATAGATCACCCGCTTGCGGCCGATCCGGTCGGATAGCATGCCGAAGGGCAACTGCAGCACCGCCTGCGCCAGCCCGTAGATGCCGAACGCCCAGCCGACCTTGACCAGGTCATCCCCGCCGGGAAGCTTCTGAGCATACAGGGTGAAAACAGGCAGCAGCAGGAACAAGCCCAGCATGCGCAGCGCGTACAGACCGGCCAGGCTGGCGCTGGCGCGCAGCTCCAGGGCGGTCATGCGGTGTCGGGAGGCCATGGTTCTCTCGCGTGATGGACGGGGCGCGGTGGATTCGACAAGCCTTCAGGCTTCTGATTGGGCGCGCCGGCAAAGTCCGGTATATTAGCAGGTTGGCTGCCCGGGTAGCGTCGGCAGCCGCACTCACAACGCATCGCGGTGCAGTCCGTTGACCGGCGGTGGCCGCAGACAAGACGATGACCGACTACATCCGTATTCGGGGTGCGCGCACCCACAACCTCAAGAACATCAACCTGGACATCCCGCGCCACCAATTGGTGGTGGTGACCGGCCTGTCCGGGTCGGGCAAGTCGTCGCTCGCCTTCGACACGCTGTATGCCGAGGGCCAGCGCCGTTACGTCGAATCGCTGTCTGCCTACGCCCGCCAGTTCCTGCAACTGATGGACAAGCCGGACGTCGACCTGATCGAAGGCTTGTCGCCCGCCATCTCCATCGAGCAGAAAGCCACCAGCCACAACCCCCGCTCCACCGTCGGCACCGTCACCGAAATCCACGACTACCTGCGCCTGCTGTTCGCCCGCGTCGGCGACCCGTACTGCCCGGAGCACAACCTGCCG
>CBIHQA010000668.1:0-2213 GCA_966211475.1 uncultured Neisseriales bacterium | reverse complement strand
TCGGTAGGTACATTTACTGAAACCCCTGTTGGAATCGGGCCGAAGGTCATTTTTGTGACCAAGTTTCCCGCGGAAGTCTTTGCCGAGATGGATATCTCTTCTTTGTTATTTTGATCTGAAAAGTATTGTTCGAGAACGCTTTTCCCCGCCATGCCTACTTGGCGCCAAGCATAAGGACGAATGAGGGAAATTGGCGCGCGCCGATCAAAGAGGAAGAATATTCCCTCTAGAAGGGTTGATTTTCCTACCCCATTAAAGCCGCCAATTAAATTTATTCTGCGAAATGCCGGTATGTGGAGATCTTTGAGTCCTCGATAATTGGAAAAGGTAATGGATTTCAAGAAGAAATTGGTAGACATTTTATCTGTCTTGTAAAATGGTCGATGTATGAGATATTAAATGCCAAAATAGTAGGGTGCAATGAACGAAGTGCATTGCGCCGGATTTTCCGTTGTCACGAAGAAATGACATCCGGAAGCCTAGAACACATGAGTCTGCTTCGCAATGACCATTCTGGCCGAAGGGGATTAGTTCGGAAGAGGGGAATGGTAAGGCTGGGATTCTGATTCGACGCAGCAAGTAGCCCGGACGCCATCGGCGGCCGGGGAGGGCGTGGAGTCATCGCTCCCCGGCTACGGGTTAGGTTGTGACAGCAGTTTCCAACTCTTCCCATGCGCGGCCGTGGTTGGGTTGAAGCAATCGGGAGGCTGCCGACAGCGACACTTTGACATACCCTCTGGCCGATACCGGCAACCCTGCAACCGCCTCCTCAATCGCCCCCGGATGCACCTCCCCCAGCACCGCCAACAGCACACACGCCTGGTGCACATCCTTCTCCGACTTCGACCCCCGCTGCGCCCGGATTTGCGACACGATCAGCTTGTGTAGTGCAAACCGTTCCGCCGACGGCACGCGCACCGCGCAGCAGCCTTCCCGCGCCAGCAGCGGCGCCAGATGCGTGTCGCCCAACAGGTAGCCCAGGTAAGGCAGGCCGAGCGCGTGGGCTTTCAGCTCCGGCACCGGCACTACGGGAAAGTCGTCGTCGGGGGAGGGCACCAGCAAATCCACATGGAAGCGCGATTGCCCCCGTTGCTTGAAGGACGTCGCCGGCAACCGGTGATCCAGCTGCGGCACCGCCACGAACTCGATACCCGACTCCTTCAGCATCTCCAGAAAGCTGGGCGGCGACGCATCCGGTAGCGCCAGCGCTTCCCGCCGGGCGATATCCACGTCTTCCGTGGCGTAGGACTGGGCGCGGATGCCGAGTTCGTTCAACAGCACCCCATAGGCGTGCGAGCCGATCAGCGTGCCGCCGGCCAGGAACACGCCATGGTTGTGCAGGCTGGCGAGCGTTGCATAGGTCTTGGCGTCCGCCAGGTTGTAGCCCTCCCGCCCCAGCATGCGCAGCGACGGCACCAGCGCCTTGGTTTCGTCGATGCGGCTGCGCAGTGCTTCGGCGGCGGCATCCGCGTTGGCATCGCCGATGGGGCCGGCGAGGTAGCGCTCCCGCTTCTTGCCGTCCCCGTCGTAATACTGGTGGGCGTGGTAGCGGAAGCCCTGCGCATTCTGCCGCTCCAGCAGGCTGCCCGCCGTGCCGATGAACGCCACTGGCTGGTTGAGCGCATGGCTCTCAATATCGGAAAACAGGATGGTCAGCGCGCGGCTGTGCGGCGTGTAGAGCGGGGCGGCCATGGCAGTATCCGTCAACTTTTATTCTTGACGGATACTGCGCTTTGATGGACGTTGAGTCAACGCAATATCGGTCAAGAATAAAAGTTGACGGATACTGGCCGGGAATCCTGCCATTCTCGGTGGTACCCGCACCGGTGAACTAGACTGAATAACCCACCGCCACGGTATCCGCGTCGCCATGGCGGATCGTGCCATCGTGGCCCCGCATGGGAGAAGGCCATGAAGAAGCTGTTCGCCGTCCTGTGCCTGGTACTGGCTACCCTGCTGCCATGGGCAGCCCGCGCCGAGAAGGTCTCATTCGCCACCACCGAATTTCCGCCTTACGTCATCGTCAACGGCAACACGCTGTCCGGCTTCTATGTGGATATCGCGCGCGAGCTATGCCGCCGCCTGGGGCTGCAGCCGGACATCCAGGTTCTGCCATGGAGCCGCGGGCTGGAGTACGTCAAGACAGGCAAGGTCGATGGCATCCTGATGCCGGTCTACACGCCGGAGCGCACGGCCTACATGTATTTCACCGA
>CBIHQA010000667.1:0-2223 GCA_966211475.1 uncultured Neisseriales bacterium | reverse complement strand
TACGACCTGGTGCTGATGGACATCCAGATGCCCGAGATGGACGGCCAGGCCGCCACCCAGGCGATCCGCGCGCTGGACGGCCCGGTCTCGCGCATCCCGATCATCGCGATGACGGCCAACGCCATGGTGGAGGACCGGGACGCCTACCTGGGCGTCGGCATGAACGACTACGTCTCCAAGCCCATCGTCGTGCGCCAACTGGCGCTGGCGATCGCGCGGGTTGCGTCCGGCGCCGCCGCGCAGCGGCAGCCCGGCAAAAGCGTGGACAAAGACAAGGCGCCGTAGCGCGGGCGGCGGGGCGGAGCCGAAAAATGGATGTCCACGTGCATCCTCAGCCACCGTTCTCTGCGCACAAACCGGAAAGCGCCCTCTGCTCGGGCATTTCTCGCCAATTTTTTCGTTGCCTCCGGTTGCAAGAGTATCGATTTCGATTACCGATTCACGGGGTAGCGACCATTGCATCTGCAAGTAACATCTGCCGTCCAATTTGCAGTCATTGCCCATCCTGATCTTTTTGATTAATTAACCATGAGCAACCGCCGCGTCATCATCAACACCCCCGTGGGAGACCAACTCAAGCTCAGGCAGTTGAACGGGACGGAAGCGCTGAGCACCTTGTTCGCGCTGGAGGTGGACCTGGTGTCCGACAGCAAGACCATCGACCCGAAGGCGCTGCTGGGCAAGACGGCGACGGTGGAGGTGGAGACCGACGGCGGCGGCAAGCGCTACATCGACGGCATCGTGACGCGCTTCGGCATGCAGGGGCAGGACTACTCCAAGTTCCGCTACAAGCTGTTGATGCGGCCGTGGTTCTGGCTGGCCACGCGCAGGACGGACTTCAAGATCTTCCAGTTCAAGACGGTGCCCGACATCATCGACGAGGTGCTGGGCACCTACGGCTACCCGTTCGAGAAGAAGCTCACGCGCGCCTACCGCAGCTGGGACTACTGCGTGCAGTACCACGAGAGCGACCACAACTTCATCTCGCGGCTGTGCGAGCACGAAGGCATCTATTACTACGTCACCCCCAGCAGCGGCCAGCACACGCTGGTGTTCGCCGACGACATCGTGGGGTCGCACAGCCCGCTGCCCGGCGGCGCGAGCATCCCCTACTACCCGCCCGAGAAGGCGGCGGTGTACGAAAAGGAATCGATCTACAGCTGGGAGCTGGGCGAAGACGTGCAGCCCGGCCGGCACTACAACGACGACTACGACTTCAAGAAGCCCAAGGCTGATTTGTCGAACATGCGGCAGATGCCGCCCGGGCACTCGCACGACAAGTACGAGAACTACGAGTGGCCGGGCGGGTTCACCGAGTTCGCGGACGGCGAGACCTATGCGCGGGTGCGCATGGAAGAGCAGCTCAGCCCGCGCGCGCGCATGCAGGGCGTGAGCAACCACCGCTGCCTGGCGCCGGGGTACACCACCACGCTCACCAACTACCCGCGCGAGGACCAGAACCAGCAGTACCTGCTGGTGGCGGTGCACTACCTCTTCCAGGAGAACCCCGAGGTCAGCGAAGGCAGCGGCGGCAAAGGTTCGATCCAGCGGCTGACGCTGCAGGCGCAGCCCACCAGCCGGGTGTTCCGGCCGCCGCGCGTCACCCCCAAGCCGCGCACGCAGGGGCCGCAGACGGCGGTGGTCGTCGGCCCGCCGGGCGAGGAGATCTGGACGGACAAGTACGGCCGGGTGAAGGTGCAGTTCCACTGGGACCGCATCGGCAGCATGGACGAGAATTCCAGCTGCTGGGTGCGGGTGTCGTCCAGCTGGGCGGGCTCCAACTTCGGCGCGATCTTCATCCCGCGCATCGGCATGGAGGTGATCATCGACCACCTCAACGGCGACCCGGACTACCCCATCCTCACCGGCGTGGTCTACAACGCCGACAACATGCCCCCCTGGGACCTGCCGGGCAACGCCACGCAGTCGGGCTGGAAGACGCGATCGAGCAAGGGCGGCGCGCCCGGCGACGGCCTGAAGAACGGCGCGGGCGACACCAACGTCATCCGCTTCGAGGACAAGATGGGCAGCGAGCAGCTGTGGTTCCACGCCCAGAAGGACCAGCTCACCGAAGTCGAGCACGACGAGGACAAGTGGGTCGGCAATGACCGGCGCAAGACCATCGACCGCGACGAGACCAGCGTCATCCACCGCGACCGCACCGAGACCGTCGACCGCGACGAGACCATCACCGTGCACAACAACCGCACCGAGCGGGTGGAC
>CBIHQA010000666.1:0-2224 GCA_966211475.1 uncultured Neisseriales bacterium | reverse complement strand
GTGCTGGCATACGCCATTGCAATGAAAGGCACGTCGATCTATGACCTGGTGTCGGCGGCTTACCAAGTGACACTGGTCGGCGCCTTCGTGCCGCTGGTCATGGGGCTGTACTGGTCCCGCTCAACCACGCAGGGAGCTATCGTTTCGCTTGTCGCCGGCGTAGCAACATGGATTCTGTTCTTCCCGCAGGTGAGTGGCTTGGGTGAGCAGTTCCCACAACAGCTTGCGGGTCTGATCGCTGCATTCATCGGTATGGTGCTGGGATCGCTACTGCCGCAAGTACTGAAGAACCGTCATGAACCGCGTGGCAGTTCTGCAGAGAGCGTGAGCGCTTGACCAAGGTGGACGGTGAGGTTCCGTGCCGGCGCTAGGGGGGGCTTGATTCGCCGCGATGCGTACGGTGCTTGACGGCACCGCGCGAGGCGGAAGAGGAAATAATACCCTTCCGCTTCTTCCTCCTGAATTGCTGTCACGACATCCAATTGTCCTAAAAAAAGCTTTATAATTCAGGGTTTTGGATAATTTTTTGCAGGGAGTTTGCCATGCCGATTTACGCTTATCGTTGTGAAGACTGCGGTTTCAGCAAGGATGTGTTGCAAAAAATGTCTGACGCACCGCTAACAGACTGCCCGTCCTGCGGGAAAAGCGCGTTCAAGAAACAGCTTACTGCCGCCGGATTCCAGTTGAAGGGGACTGGCTGGTACGTGACCGATTTCCGCAACAACGGCAGCGCATCGTCGACACCGGCGAAAGAGTCTTCTTCGTCCGCGGAAACAAAGTCTTCCTCGAGCGACAGCAGCACTTCGGCCGCATCGGCGGCCTGATCCATGAGGAGGCGGCAACGCCTCCATTCAACGAGACATGCGCAAATACTTCGTCACCGGCTTGCTGATCCTGGTCCCTATTGGGATCACGCTATGGGTGCTCAATCTCATCGTCAGCACGATGGACCAGTCTCTGTTGCTGCTGCCGGAAAAGTGGCGGCCAGGTGCGCTGCTCGGGTTCCATGTCCCCGGCATGGGCACGCTGCTGACGCTGCTCTTCGTCCTCGTCACCGGCCTGCTGACCCATAATTACATCGGCAAGAAAGTCGTCTACTGGTGGGAGCTGCTGTTAAGGCGCATTCCAGTCGTCAACTCGATCTATTCGAGTGTCAAGCAAGTCTCCGACACGCTGTTCTCATCGTCCGGCAATGCTTTTCGCAAGGCAGTGTTGGTGCAGTATCCTCGTCAAGGTTCCTGGACTATCGCTTTCGTCACCGGCACGCCCGGCGGCGATGTCAAGAACCACTTGGTTGGCGACTACATCAGCGTCTATGTGCCGACCACGCCGAATCCGACCTCCGGCTTCTTTTTGATGATGCCGAAGGCCGATACCATCGAACTCGACATGAGCGTCGATGAAGCGTTGAAATACATCGTATCCATGGGCGTAGTTGCGCCCGGAAGCACGGTTGCCGCTACGGCGCATCTGAAGGCGGTGCAGCCCCGGAACTGACCATTCTCCGGCTATGCCAGCGGAACACGGAGCATCATCAAGAATCTGAACACTGGAAATTCAATATGTCTATGCGAACTCACTATTGCGGCCTCACGACTGAGGCACTGCTTGGCCAAACCGTCAGCCTGTGCGGCTGGGTGCACCGTCGCCGCGATCACGGTGGCGTGATCTTCATCGACCTGCGCGACCGCGAAGGTTTGGTGCAAGTGGTGTGCGATCCCGACCGTGCCGAGGTGTTCAAGACGGCCGAAGCGGTTCGCAACGAATTCTGTCTGCGCATCACCGGTGTGGTGCGCAACCGTCCGGAAGGCACCGCCAACCCGAACCTGACGTCGGGCAAGATTGAGGTGTTGTGCCAGGAGCTGGAAGTACTGAATCCTTCCGTCACACCGCCGTTCCAACTAGACGACGATAACCTGTCGGAAACGACCCGTCTGACGCACCGCGTGCTCGACTTGCGCCGTCCGCAAATGCAGAACAACCTGCGTCTGCGCTATCGCGTGACGATGGAAGTGCGCAAGTTCCTCGACGCCAACGGCTTCATCGACATCGAAACGCCGATGCTGACCAAGTCGACGCCGGAAGGCGCGCGCGACTACCTCGTGCCGTCGCGCGTGAATCCGGGCAACTTCTTCGCACTGCCGCAATCGCCGCAGCTGTTCAAGCAGTTGCTGATGGTCGCCAACTTCGACCGCTACTACCAGATCACCAAGTGCTTCCGCGA
>CBIHQA010000665.1:0-2236 GCA_966211475.1 uncultured Neisseriales bacterium | reverse complement strand
CGGTCTGCACAAGGCCCGCCGTCGCAAGCAGTTCTCCAAGCGTTAATCGCTTCGGGTCTGCCCGAAAAGCCGCCTCCGGGCGGCTTTTTCCGTTTCTGGACGGACAACGCCCTCGAACCGCCGAGGCGGCTTCGGGTTGCCCCGCTCCCCCACCGGCTTTATCATCCGACCTTCACCTGAAGGACGCATCATGATCAAGGTAGGCATCGTCGGCGGCACCGGCTACACCGGTGTCGAATTGCTTCGTCTTCTCGCCCGTCACCCGCAAGCCCAGGTGACCGCCGTGACCTCCCGCAAGGAAGCGGGGATGCGCGTGGCGGAGATGTTCCCCAGCCTGCGCGGCTTCGTCGACGTTCCGTTCTCCGATCCGAACGACAGCGACCTGTCCCGCTGCGACGTGGTGTTTTTCGCCACCCCGCACGGCGTCGCCATGGAACAATCCCGCAACCTGCTGGCCGCCGGCGTCAAGGTGATCGACCTCGCTGCCGACTTCCGCCTGGCGGATCCGGCCGTGTTCGAGCAGTGGTACAAGCAGCCGCACACCGCCACTGACCTGCTGGCGGAGTCGGTCTACGGCCTGCCGGAAGTCAACCGCGAAGCCATCAAGAAGGCCCGCGTTGTCGGCAACCCTGGCTGCTACCCGACTGCCGTGCAACTGGGCTTCCTGCCCCTGCTCGAAGCGGGCGTGATCGACACCAGCTTCCTGATCGCGGACTGCAAGTCCGGCGTATCCGGCGCGGGCCGCAAGGCCGAAGTGGCCACGCTGATGGCCGAAGCCAGCGACAACTTCAAGGCCTATGGCGTGCCGGGCCACCGCCACCTGCCGGAAATCCGCCAGGGGCTGGATCGCATGGCTGGCAAGCCGGTGAACCTGACCTTCACGCCGCATCTCACGCCGGCGATCCGCGGCATCCATGCGACGCTGTATGGTCGGCTGACTAAAACCGATGTCGACCTGCAGGCGCTGTTCGAGGAACGCTACGCCAATGAGGCGTTCGTCGACGTGCTGCCGGCCGGCAGTCATCCGGACACCCGCTCCGTACGCGGCGCCAATATCTGCCGCCTGGCGGTGCACCGCCCGCAGGGTGGCGACACGGTGGTGGTGCTGGCGGTCGAGGACAATCTGGTCAAGGGTGCCGCCGGCCAGGCGGTCCAGAACATGAACCTGATGTTCGGCCTGCCGGAAACGGCCGGCCTCGACATCGTTCCGCTCCTGCCCTGATGCAGCGACGGATGCTGCGCCGCCGGCGCGCCCATCTGACCGCCCCCAGGCTGACCGTCCGCGCACAAACAACGTGGCGCGGGCGACTGGTCAACGTGGGGCTGATGCTGGCGCTGATCGGCGGCTGCTCCTGGGTGGCATACCTGGCGGGCCGACTGACCCATGGCGAGTTCCAGGGCATCACGGTTCAGGACGTGTTCGCGATGCGGCAGCAGTTGTCGCGCCTGACCAACGACAACCGCCTGCTGCTCAAGCGTTCCGCCCAGAGCGCCAGCCTGCGTGAAGTCGACGAAGTCGCCCAAAACAAACTGGAACAGCAGCTTGGCGCGCTGGAGAAGGACAACCAGGCGCTACGTTCGCAGCTCGGCCTGTTCGAAGAGATGCTCAAGCGCCCGGACCGGGTGGAGCCACTGCGAATTGCCCAGTTCACGGTACTGCACCTGGCGGATGGCCAATGGCGCTTTCACGCACTGCTGACCCAGGGCAGTCAGTCGCAAGGGCTGTTCGCCGGCCGCTACCGGCTGAGCTGGCAAGGCAAGGACGGACAAGAGGCGGGCGCCCTTCCACTGGGAGGCGACGACCGCTACCGCCTGCAATTCCGCCATCTGCAAAGACTTGAAGGAACCCTGCCGCCCACCGTTCCGCCGGGCGCGCGTTTGACGCTTGCAGTACTGCCGCCGACCGGGGATCAACCCGTGGCGAGCATGACGGTCGTGGTCGCCTGACCGTCTTCACCGCTTGAAAGGAAGGCCATGTTCGGCAACAAGACGTCCAAACCGCAAAACCGCATCGACAGCCTGATTGGTCACGACACCACCATCGACGGCGACGTGCAGTTCGCCGGCGGCTTGCGTGTGGATGGCGCCATCCGTGGCAACGTGGTCGCCATCGGCGACAAGCCGAGCACCCTGGTGCTGTCGGAAAAAGCGGTGATCGAAGGGACGGTGCGGGTGGCTCATCTGATCGTGAACGGCCGCATCCATGGGCCGGTGTACGCGACGCACTACGTGGAAC
>CBIHQA010000664.1:0-2261 GCA_966211475.1 uncultured Neisseriales bacterium | reverse complement strand
AACACCCTGGGCTTCGTCTACCGCGAGGCGCGGGATGCCCGCACCAATGCCGAACGGCTGCTGGAACTGCTGCGCGAGCAGCCGCAGGTGCAGGACGTGCCGGGAGCGACCGATTTGCGGGTCACGCAGGGCGAGGTGCGGTTCTCGCATCTGAGCTTCGCCTACGAACCTGGGCGGCCCATCCTCAACGACGTCAGCTTCGACATCCCGCCCGGTGCGACGGTGGCGGTGGTGGGCGGCAGCGGCTCCGGCAAGTCCACCTTGGCCCGGATGCTGCTGCGCTTCTACGACCCCACCAGCGGCCAGATCAGCATCGACGGCCAGGACATCCGTGCCGTCACGCAGCGCAGCCTGCGCCAGGCCATCGGCGTGGTGCCGCAGGACACCACGCTGTTCAACGACACGGTGGCCTACAACATCCAGTACGGCCGCCCGGAAGCCACCTTCGAGGAGGTGGTGGCCGCCGCCCGGTCCGCCCACATCCACGAGCTGATCGAGTCCCTACCCGAGGGCTACCAGACCGTGGTCGGCGAACGCGGCCTGGTACTGTCCGGCGGCGAACGCCAGCGGGTGGCCATTGCGCGCGCCATCCTCAAGAACCCGCCGATCCTGATCTTCGACGAAGCGACCTCCGCGCTTGATACCCAGTCCGAGCGCGAAATCCATGAGGAAGTCGAACGCCTGTCGCAAAACCGCACCGCGCTGGTCATTGCCCACCGGCTATCGACGGTGGTCAACGCCGACGAAATCCTGGTGCTGGAAAAAGGCCACCTGGTGGAACGCGGCCCACACGCGCAACTGCTGGAAAAAGGCGGCGTCTACGCGATGCTGTGGCGGCTGCAGCAAGAGGAACGCCGGCTGGAGAAGGTCGCGCCCGCAGTCGCTGCTGCGGCGGCTGCCGTGGCCTCCCCGCCGCCCATCGATACCGAACCGACCAGCCGTCCCCGTTAGCGCCATCCCCGTCCACCGGAAAGGAACCACCATGTCCGCCCTGCTCGACCGTAGCGCCGCCGAAGAAGCCGTCTCCCTCGCCCTGCCCCTGCTGGAACAGGCCCGCCAGAACCGGCAAGTGGGAGAAAGCGGCTTTCTGCACCTGGTGATCATGCACCCCGGCCATACCCCGTCCCGCTTCGCCTTCGAGGAAGCCATCCTGTTCGAGTACAGCGTGGGGGACCGTTCGCTGTGGGATGCCGACTACGCCACCTTTGCCCGCGCCAAGGCCAAGTTGTCCTGGCGATCCGGGCTCGACAGCCAGCAGGTGCAGGAACGGGCGCCGCACTGGCTAGAACCCGGCGACACCCTGCTGTGGGGCAGCGTGAACCTGGACGGCATCGTGGTCGGCGTCAGCGGCGCCAACCCGTGGTTCGACGAGGCGTTCGCCGGCACGGTGGCCCTGTTGCTGCGTGCGGTGATCAAAGGCCGCCACCAGAAGGCAATGCAAGGAGGCCCCTGGCTGGTTGCCCGGACCGGTGGCTGAACACGATCGGCAGCCGTAAGAATTTCAAGCCGACGGGCAGAGATTGCCTGCATGCTGGAGCGCAGCCCGATGGTCGATGCTGCAAACCCTGCGTCCATGCGGCTTCCAGCCCGGTCACCCTTCCGGCACGAAACCTGCTGGAAATAAGCACATGGCTGAAGACGCCACCCTGCCCTGCAACGCCGGCCAAACAACGTCGACCGCAGGAGATGCACAGAGGTGGCGCATCGCCCCCGGCGGGCCAAGGCAATCGTCCCTGATACGCCCGCAACTGCCGGAAATGGCCCGCCATCGATGGCGAAGGCCTTTTCCAAAGGAGCAGAGATGGCTTGCACCGTATATTGCCTCGTTTCCGAGGGCGGTCAGCGCGACCGGGTCATGCATCGCCTTGAAGAGGCGGGCATCGACCCCGACCATATCGTCATGATCCGTCACCCTAAGCTCCGCCGTATCGCGTCCAATTTATCCGGTGGCAGCTCAGGCACCAGCTCACCTTCTACCGCCCCGACCATCGACACGCCCACGCTCACCGACATCCTATGGTGGCCTCTGGTCTTCTACACCAGCACCAACGCCTGGCTGGCGCCCGGGCCGGACCGCAGCCGCCCGACCGTGATTCCGTTGAACCGGCGCGGCAACAGACAGATTTACTAGATCGGCTGGAGCAGGACACGACTGTTGCGGCCTGGTTTGTCGACCAGTCCTCGCCTTCGAAATAAGACATTCGCATGATATGCTACCGTCCTCATTCGGAGCATATCCATGTCAGACCTGCACGGCCTGC
>CBIHQA010000663.1:0-2265 GCA_966211475.1 uncultured Neisseriales bacterium | reverse complement strand
TTCAAGAACGAGGCGCCGATCCGCCAGGGTTTCATCGAGCCGCTGACCGAGGCGGCATCCACGCGGTCATCGGCAACCACGATCTCCAGCTTTACCTTGGGCAGGAAGTCGACCACGTATTCGGCGCCGCGATACAGTTCGGTGTGACCCTTCTGGCGGCCGAAGCCCTTGACCTCAGTGACGGTCATGCCGGAGATACCGACGTCGGACAGCGCCTCGCGCACTTCATCGAGCTTGAACGGTTTGATGACGGCTTCGATCTTTTTCATGTGTGCATCCTCTTAGAAAAGTACTTCCGTTTTCGAAAGCGACGTTCCTCTCGAACATCAACGGGGCAGCAGCGTGCGGTTATTACCAGCCCAGCCGGCGACGGGCGGCGGCCAGCAATGGCAAACGCGGCCACGGAATCTCCGCACCTTGCGGCAGGCGGTGCAAGCGGTAGCGCTCCGCTGCCAGC
Source organism: uncultured Neisseriales bacterium (assembly GCA_966211475.1). Taxonomy (GTDB): domain Bacteria; phylum Pseudomonadota; class Gammaproteobacteria; order Burkholderiales; family Leeiaceae; genus Leeia. The sequence goes on along the minus strand of CBIHQA010000663.1, from coordinate 1,808 downwards.
CGCAGCCAGTCGATCAACGACCAGCCGACCAGCAGCCCACCCGCTCCACCGAACAAGGCATGGCCCCAACCGGACCAGCCGGCGCCCAGCCACAATAGCAGTGCGCCGGACGTGATTCGCCACAGCAGGCGCGCAGAAATCCAGCGGACAAGATGATCGACCATCCCCTCGACTTGCCCGTCCGTCGCCTGCCGAAGCTTCAAATACGTTCGCATCCGCTTAGAATGACAGATATGAATATCGGCAATCATAGCAAGATGGCTCCGGCCGCCACAGCCCACCTCGCCCCGGCGGCATCGCTAACCGCCGCGCTCGCTGCCCTGGAGCGGCGTGTCCTTGGCAAACCCCGGCAGTTGCGGCTGGCATTGGCCTGCCTGCTCTCCCGTGGACACCTGCTGCTGGAAGACGTGCCCGGCGTGGGCAAGACCACCCTGGCCCATGCGTTGGCGCAGACGCTGGGCCTCGCCTACCAGCGGGTACAGTTCACCAGCGACCTGCTGCCGGCGGATCTGCTGGGTGTTTCGATCTATGTGCGCGAAACCCAGCGCTTCGAATTCCACCGCGGCCCGATCTTCAGCCAAGTGGTACTGGCCGACGAAATCAACCGGGCGACGCCCAAGGCGCAGAGCGCGCTGCTGGAAGCCATGGCAGAACGGCAGGTCACCCATGACGGCGTGACCTACCCGCTGCCCGAGCCTTTCTTCGTGATCGCCACGCAGAATCCGCTGACCCAGATCGGCACCCATCCGCTGCCGGAATCGCAGCTGGACCGCTTCACCATGCGCCTGTCGCTGGGCTATCCAGACACGGTCTTCGAACGGGCGCTGTACCGTGGCGAAGCGGTGCGCGACGAGGTCGAACCCGTGCTGACCGCCGACCAGGTGAAGGACTTGCAGCTCGCGGCGGAACGCGTGCACGCGGCCGACCCGCTGCTGGACTATGTGCTGGCCCTGGTCGATGCCACCCGCCGCGACGGGCGTTTCCTGTACGGCCTGTCTCCACGCGGCGGCCTGACCCTGCTGGCCGTGGCACGCGCCTGGGCGATGCTCGAAGGCCGCAACGCGGTGCTGCCGGAAGACGTACAAACCGTCTTCCCATCGGTATCGGCCCACCGGCTGGTGCCGCGACGCGGTGGCGAAGATAGCCTGGACGCCGTCAACCGCCTGCTCGAAGAGGTGGCCATTCCGTGACGGCGGCTCCCGCCCCGCGCTGGTGGAAAGCCCCGACCGCCTGGCTGCGGCGGCTGCATGGACCGGAGGATGGCTGGGTCACGCTGGATCGCCGGCATATCTACATCATCCCTGCGGCCCACGGCGTCCGGCTGGCGGTACTGGTGGCGGTGATGCTGCTGGCGTCGCTGAACTACGACCTGAGCATGGGTTTCCTGCTGACCTTCCTGCTGGTGGGGGTCGGGCTGGCGGCCATGTGGCAGACCTACCGCAACCTGATCGACCTGCGGGTGACCGCCCGCGGCGGCGACGCCGTGTTTGCCGGAGAGCCAGCCCGCTTCGAGCTGACCTTCGACAATCCCTTCCCGGTCGACCGGATCGGCCTGGAACTGGATACGGCCGGCAGCCGCCAGCACGAAGTCGACCTCGGACCACAATCCCGCCAGGCCGTGCCGCTGCGCCTGCCGACGACACAGCGCGGCTGGATCGTGCTGCCCCGGCTGCGGATCATCAGCCGTTACCCGCTAGGCCTGTTCCGCGCCTGGTCCTACGCGGATCTGCCAGCCCGCGTGCTGGCCTACCCCGCGCCGGAAACCAACGCGCCACCACTGCCGGAAGGCGACGTACCGGACATCGGCG
>CBIHQA010000662.1:0-2272 GCA_966211475.1 uncultured Neisseriales bacterium | reverse complement strand
TTTCCGCGCTGCCGGATACCGAGTTCGCCCAGTGGCTGACGCGGGAGCACGGTGTAGCGGTGATCCCGGTCTCGGTGTTCTACGCCGACCGGCACGATCACCGCATCGTGCGTTTCTGCTTCGCAAAGCAGGACGAGACGCTGGATCGGGCGACGGAGCGGTTGCGGGGGGTGTAGGTCTCCAAGCAGATGGGCCAAAAGCCAACCTAACCCGACGAAACGTTTCCAGTCGGCTAATAACTATGCCCTTCGGCCTTGCCGCCGCTTTCCTTGGACTGCTGGAACGGCGGCCAGCGGCCGAAGATGCCTTCCAGCAAGTCCAGCTCGGCGTCGGTATGGTCGATTACCGGCGCCGGTGTAATGGTGCCGCCAGAGGGACCGACGTCCAGGTAGCGGGGCTTGTCGTGGTGGCGGGTAGACACATGTTCCTGCAGGTCCGGATGGCCATTGATCTGCAGATCCGCCTCGCCATAGCAAGTGCAGACATAGGTACGGCCGGGGCTGAGTTCCAGGTACACCGCCGTGCCCCGGATACCGATGGTCGACGTGGGCGTGGTCAACTGCCGCTCGCCTGCGCCACGCTTGAACACCGACAGCAGGCCACCGGTCAGCAGCCGCAGCACCTTCACGCCGCCCTGATCGCCCGTTTCCACCCGGAAGCGGGTATTGGGCCGCATCATGAAGGCGTCTTCCTTGATCACCACGATCGCCTTGCCATCGCTTCCGGTACGGACCTCGTCGCCACCCTGCACCGGCGCGCCATTGCCGACGCGCTTACCGTTGACACGGACCTCGCCTTCGACCTGGTAAAGGCCCTGCGGGGGCGGCGGACGATTGCCCATCGCCTGCAGCCATGGCATGCGCGACAGCAGCGCGCCACCTGCACCGAAACGGACCAGAAGCTGCAACAGACGACGACGGGAAGACATGGTCGTGCTCCTCGGGAGAAGCGGGTTCTACCGATATAGCACAGGGCCGCCACCTACCCGCTGGCAGGGTCGACAGCCGGTCGGGCTGTGGGCTACAGCCTCGGAAAAATCAAACCACCTGAGGGGTGGAAACGACGATGGCCCGCTTGGCGGGCCATCGAGGTTGTTGGCAGGCTGGTGAGCGCTTGCCCGCGCCCTTCGATCTGCTGAAGAAGCAGGCTCAGGTGCGCGCAAGTTCCTCGTCGATCAGCTTGTTCAGCGCAGGCCAGTCCGGCTCGCCGAGGTACTTCTGCAGCACCCGCCCGTCCTTGCCGATCAGGATCGACGTCGGCGTGGCCATGATGCCGCCGAAGGACTGCGCCAGCGCGCCCTGGGTATCCAGCGTCACCTTGAAGGGCAGTTTGCGGGTTGATGCAAAGTTGAGCACGAAATCCGGCCGGTCGTAGCTCATCGCGATGGCGACCACATCATAGCCACGCGGACCGAAGCGCTGATAGGTATCGGCCATCTTGGCCATTTCCTCGACACAACCGGGGCAGCTGGTCGCCCAGAAATTGACCAGCACCACCTTGCCGCGCAGCGATTCGAAACTGCTCTTTTCACCCTTGATGGTGGTAAACGCCACACCCGGCGCTTGCTCGCCACCCGCACACGCCACCAGCAATCCCATTGCCGCGGCCACCAGCAGGCCACGCCAGCCCTTATGCATCATGTATCCTTTTCAGCAGCAATGTCTTACCGTTCTCCATCGGCGGTACGGCGTCTGGCAAAGCCTGACCCATCCAGCACGTTCAACGGCGACATGGACGGCCATTTTACATGCTAAGTTCCTGATTTGCCGATGCCGCACAGCCGCCAAAAACCGCCTACAGTAAGAAGGGGCGTCCGGTCGCGGGTCGGCCATCGTCCATCAGAGAGGGGCAGGGAATGCCGGCCTGAACCGGCGTCATCGCTCCGAGGAGCACGCGGAACGCATGTCGAGGCAGCCTGAGCGGCTCCACGCGCCGGCCATCGGCGGAGCCTGCAGATGACAGGCCGGCAAAGCCGGCCGGACAGCCATTCGCTGCGGTTGACACGCCGGGCGATGCTGCTGCTGTCCACCCTGCTCGTCCTGCTGCTATCGCTGCTGCTCGGCTATCTGGCGATGCGGCAGATCGAAACCAACCGCAGCACCATCTCGCGAGAGCTGGATGACCGCCAGCGTGCCGTCAGCGAGCTGATGAACCGCGCGGCCACCTTTTCCTCCTTCGTCCACCAGGAACTCGACCACGCGCTGCGCCGCGGCGACTTGCCAATGCCGGACGCCACCGACAGCACCCTGCGGCAGGAGCGCGAGTTCTTCGA
>CBIHQA010000661.1:0-2275 GCA_966211475.1 uncultured Neisseriales bacterium | reverse complement strand
AACATCCTCTTCTCAGGCAGCTATAACGCCGCCACGGCGACCGCAGACCAGAAGGCACTCGCGCTGTCGGGCGTCGGCATTTCGGTGGTGGAAGTCGCCAAGGGCAGCGACGGCAAATGGGCGGTGAAGGCCGGATCGAAGTTCAACAAGCGCTACAGCGGCAACAGCAACTATCGTGCGGGCGGCCCCGCCGCTGGCCAGCTGTCCGTAACGATCAAGGGCATGCTGAACAACTGCTCGTCAGGCCGCACCCCCTGGGGCACCTATCTGACCTGCGAGGAAAGCACGGACAATTATCTCGATCCGTCGCAGCCTGAGCGAAATTACGGCTGGGTGGTCGAAATCGACCCCTATCAGGAACTTGCCGAGCCGACGAAGCGCACCGCCATGGGCCGGTTCGACCATGAAAATGTTGCGCACATGACCGACAGCAACAACCGCGTTGCCTTCTACATGGGTGATGACGGCACACCGGGCTGCATCTACAAGTTCGTGCCCAATCGCGCGTTCAACGCGTCGAACCGCGCTGCCAATACCGACCTGCTGGATTACGGCACGCTCTATGTCGCGCGCTTCAACGCCGATGGCACAGGTGAATGGCGTGCGCTGGTCCACCAGCAGAACGGCCTGGTGCCGGGCGCTGTCGATCCGGGCAATGTCAGCCAGAGCACCACGCCGCCCACGCCGGTCACCGTTAATTTCAACAGCCAGGCCGACGTGTTGATCAACACCAAGGCCGCAGCGCGCGTCGCAGGCGGCACCGTGATGGATCGTCCGGAATGGCTGACCGTCGCGCCGGACAACAGCGCAATCTATTGCACGCTGACCAACAATAGCGGCCGTCAGGTCACCGACGCGGCCAACCCGCGCACGCGCAACCTTCATGGTCACATCATCAAGTTCAAGGAAAAGGACAATTCGCCGCTGGCGGCGACCTTCACCTGGGAAATCTTCCTGCTGGCTGGCGATCCCAAGCTGTCGGCAGGCGGCGCGAACCTGGTGGGCGACATCAAGGGCGATACCTTCTCCAGCCCGGATGGCATCCGTATCGATCCGCAAGGCCGCCTGTGGGTGCAGACCGATCACAGCGTCCCAGGCAATTCTGGCGTGACTGGCACGACCATCGATCAGGCCTTCGGCCACAATGCGATGTTCTATGTCGACCAGACCAGCAAGCAGTCAAAGCGCTTCCTGGTTGGACCGGTCGGATGCGAGATCACCGGCATCGCCTATACGCCGGACCTCAAGACTTTCTTCGTCAACATCCAGCACCCGACCGGCAACTGGCCAGTCGCGGGTCAGCAGCCGCGCTCATCGACCATCGTCATCACGCGCACGGACGGTCAGCCGGTTGGTAACTGATCAGTGAAAGCGGGAAGGGGGAGGGATTTGCTCATTCCCCCTTCCTTCGTTTCGAGCTGGCGAGGGGGAGGCGGAAGTCTCCCCCTTTTTGTGGATATTCAGTTCCTCGTTATCCCAGCGAAATGGGGATCTTTAGGAAATGACGGTGGTCCTGAGATGCCAGCATTCGCATGACGCAGATGGAGGCGTCCTTGCCTCCAAGGAGCCAGGCGTTTGTCCAACTCCAAGCCCTACGGAACAGGTCCGCAACGAACAAGGAAAGGCCCGCTCCCACAAGGGGGCGGGCCTCTTCATTCAGCCGTCAACTGATCGAGGCGGACGAAGCCGCCGTCAGATCACTTGATCTTGGCTTCCTTGAACTCGACATGCTTGCGCACGACCGGGTCATATTTGCGGAAGCTCAGCTTCTCGGTCTTCGTGCGCGGATTCTTCTTCGTAACGTAGAAGAAGCCGGTGTCAGCCGAGCTGACGAGGCGAATCTTGACAGTTGCTGGCTTGGCCATGGCCCTGGTTCCTGGTCGTGTATATCGTGAAAAAGAGAAGCGGCCCCGTGAAGGGCCGCCCCGTTTCAGCAGCCGCCCATGAGGGAGATTCGGGATAATGTCAAGACGCGCGTGGCAGCGGGCCGGGCGGCGTGATAGACTTTACGCGGCCTTAACGGGTTCCGATGCATCTTGTCATCGGAGCAACAGGATAGGGGGATGCTTCCCATGCGACATGATCCGATGCTGGCCATTCTTGCCGACATGCTTCGCCGCGTCGATGGCCTTGCGGGGCAGCGAAGCCAGGTGAGCCTGTTGCGAATGAGCGATGAAGTCGACCAGATCCGCCACGTTGCCCGCGCCTATCATATCGACAGTGTGGAAGGGCTTGCCGACACGCTGCAATCTGCCTTGTCGCTGCAGGGCACGGG
>CBIHQA010000660.1:0-2276 GCA_966211475.1 uncultured Neisseriales bacterium | reverse complement strand
CCACGCCGGCGAACACCGACAGGCCGCTGTGCGCCTTGGCGATGTTGTTGATGAGTTCCATCATGTTCACGGTCTTGCCCACGCCGGCGCCGCCGAACAGACCCACCTTGCCGCCCTTGGCGAACGGGCAGATCAGGTCGATCACCTTGATGCCGGTTTCCAGCAGGTCGGTCGACGGGCTGAGCTCGTCGTACGCCGGTGGCTTGCGGTGGATGGAGGCCGTGAGTTCCTGGCTGACGGGACCACGTTCGTCGATGGGCGAACCCAGCACGTCCATGATGCGGCCCAGGGTCGCACGACCGACCGGCACCATGATCGGCTTGTCGGTGTTCTGCACCGTCAGGCCGCGGCGCAGACCGTCGGAAGAGCCCAGTGCAATGGTACGGACCACGCCGTCGCCCAGCTGCTGCTGCACTTCGAGCGTCAGGTCGGAGCCTGCCAACTTCAGTGCGTCGTAAATCTTCGGCATGGCATTGCGGGGAAACTCCACGTCCACCACCGCGCCAATACACTGAACAATCTTGCCGTCAGCCATGTTCGTATCCTTAAAAAATCAGAGTCTTCGGGTCTTCAACCAGGGGGGCTGCGGCTTAAACAGCAGCGGCGCCGGCCACGATTTCGGACAATTCTTTGGTGATCGCTGCCTGGCGGGCCTTGTTGTAGACGAGCTTGAGCTCGGCAATCACACTGCCCGCGTTCTCGGTCGCGGCCTTCATGGCCACCATGCGCGCGGAGTGCTCCGACGCCATGTTCTCGGCCACCGCCTGATAGACCAGCGCCTCGGTGTAGCGAACCAGCAGCTCGTCGATCACCGTGGCTGCGTCCGGCTCGTAGAGATAGTCCCAGTTGTGCGAACCGGTACCCACCGCATGGTCGGTCTTCATGCTGTCGGCGGACAAGGGCAGCAGCTGCATCACCACCGGCTCCTGCTTCATCGTGTTGATGAAACGGGTGTAGGTGATGTAGACCGCCGACAACTTGCCCTCGGCATAAGCGTCGAACAACACCTTGACCGGCCCGATCAGCTTGTCGAGATGCGGCCGGTCGCCCAGCTGGGTGACCTGCGATGCGATCTTCACGCCGACCCGGTTCAGGAAACCCAGGCCCTTGTTGCCGATGGCGACCGCTTCGACCTTCTGACCCTGGCCCTCGATTTCCTTGAGCTTGTTGGTCAGGGCACGCAACACGTTGGTGTTCAGGCCGCCGCACAAACCCTTGTCAGTCGTGACGACGATGAAACCAACGGCCTTGGCGCCTTCGTTCTGCACCATGAACGGATGCTGGTAGTCGGGCGTGGCCTGGGACAGGTTGGCTGCCAGGCTACGCACCTTCTCGGCATACGGACGGGCAGCGCGCATGCGCTCCTGCGCCTTGCGCATCTTCGACACCGAGACCATTTCCATGGCCTTGGTGATCTTCTTGGTGTTTTCGAAGCTCTTGATCTGGCTTCGAATTTCCTTGCCTGCTGCCATGACGGAGCTCCTTGTTAGAGGTTCTTCAGGTCGTCAATGCTTCAGGCGAAGGACTTCTTGAAGGCCGCAATGGCACCCGACAGTTCCGCTTCCGCGTCCTTGTCGAGTTGCTTGCTGTCCTCAATCTTCTTCAGCAGACCGGCGTGGCTGGTCTTCAGGTGCGTGTGCAGGCCGCTTTCGAACGCCAGGACCTTCTTGACGTCGACGTCGTCCATGAAGCCCTTGTTGACCGCGTACAGCGTCGCGCCCATCAGGCTGATGGACAGCGGCGAGTACTGGGCCTGCTTGAGCAGTTCGGTGACGCGTGCGCCGCGGTCGAGCTGCTTGCGGGTGGCTTCGTCCAGGTCGGAGGCGAACTGCGCGAACGCAGCCAGTTCACGGTACTGCGCCAGGTCGGTACGGATACCGCCGGACAGGCTCTTGATGACCTTGGTCTGCGCGGCGCCACCGACTCGCGACACCGAGATACCGGCGTTGATGGCGGGGCGGATGCCGGCATTGAACAGCGAGGTCTCCAGGAAGATCTGGCCGTCGGTGATCGAGATCACGTTGGTCGGCACGAAGGCGGACACGTCGCCGGCCTGCGTCTCGATGACGGGCAGCGCGGTCAGCGAGCCGGTCTTGCCCTTGACGGCGCCGTTGGTGAACTTCTCGACGTACTCCTCGGACACGCGCGCGGCGCGCTCGAGCAGGCGGGAGTGCAGGTAGAACACGTCGCCCGGATACGCTTCGCGGCCCGGCGGGCGGCGCAGCAGCAGCGAGATCTGGCGGTAGGCCACGGCCTGCTTGGACAGGTCGTCGTAG
>CBIHQA010000659.1:0-2307 GCA_966211475.1 uncultured Neisseriales bacterium | reverse complement strand
CCCAGCAGGGCCGGCGTGATGTAGTAGCCAATGGCCAGGATGAACACCAGCAGCGCACCGGCACCGACACCCGCGACGGTCTGCGGGAAGTAGATGCGCCAGAAGCTGGCGAAGGGGTGGCAGCCCAGCGAGATGGCGGCGCGCATGTAGCTGGGGGAGATGCCCTTCATCACGCTGTAGATCGGCAGGATCATGAACGGCAGCAGGATGTGCACCATGGCGATGTACACGCCGGTGCGGTTGAACACCAGTTGCAGCGGCGCGTCGATCAGGCCGATCTTGATCAGCGCGCTGTTGATGATGCCCCCGGACTGCAGCAACACGATCCAGGCGGCGGTCCGGACCAGGATGGAGGTCCAGAACGGCAGCAGCACGCAGATCATCAGCAGGTTGGACTTGCGGGTCGGCAGGCTCACCAGCAGGTAAGCCAGCGGATAGGCAAACACCAGGCAGAGCACCGTCACGACGAAGCTCATCCAGAAGGTGCGGCCGAAGATGTCCAGGAACACGGCCTGGTCCGGCTCCGACTTGGCGATATTGCCTTGCTCGTCGATGTGATGATCCAGCGAGGCCAGCAGGTAATACGGCGTGATGCTGGACGTGTTGCGGCGGATCACCTGCCAGTACACCGGGTCGCCCCAGCGCTCGTCGAGCTGGGTCAGCGCGTCCTTGTAGGAGGCCGGCGCCGGGTCGAAGGGCAGCGAGCGTGCGGTCTTGTTCAGCAGGCTGCGGTAACCCGGCACTTCGGTATTCAAGCGCTTGCCGAGGTCGCCCAGCAGCTGGTTATCGCCAGCGGTCTGCACGTCGGCGACCAGGGCGCGGTAGACCAGCTCCGGCGGCAGGGCCTTGCCATCCCAGGCGCGGATGGCGGCCACGGTCTTGGGCATGGCGCCGACCACTTCGGGGTTGTCGACGCTCTTCTTGAGCATCGTCACCAGCGGCATCAGGAACACCAGCAGCAAGAACAGCAGCAGCGGCAGGATCATGGCCAGCGACTTCAGGCGGTTGAGCCGTTCGGCGCGGTGCAGTTGCACCTTCAACGGTACCCCGTCGCGGGTGAGGATCGGTCCGCTGGTGGGTAGCAGGGTCGCGGTCATCGCGGCACTCTCCATGTAGAACTCAACTCGATCAATCAGGCGCCGGAAGGCTTCCGGCGCCCATCAACACATTCAAATCAGGACTTCAGCCACTGCTCGAAGCGCTTTTCCAGCGCCTCGCCTCGCAGCGCCCAGAACACCACGTCCAGCGGAATGGCGTCCTGCAGGTTGGCCGGCGCCGTCGGCAGGTCGCCGGACAGGCGTGCATCCACCTTGTCCATCGACTGGTAACGGGTCGGCCCGTAGAACATCAGCTTGGCGAATGCCGCTTGCGGCGCGGGCTGCGTGGAGGCGGCGATGAAGTTCAGCGCCGCATCCTTGTTGCGCGTGCCTTTGACAATGGCCCAGCTGTCAAAGTCGTAAATCGAATCCCGCCAGACGATCCGCAGTGGCATCCCGGCATGGCGCGCCTTGGCTACTCGGCCGCTATACGCGCTGCTCATCACGACCTGGCCGCTGTTCAGCAACTGTTGAGGCTGGTCTCCCGCCTCCCACCACACCAGGTAAGGCTTCAACTGGTCGAGCTTGCGAAAGGCCCGGTCTACACCTGCCTGCGTCGTCAGCTCTTTGTAAACTTCGGAGCCCTTCACCCCGTCCGCCAGTAAGGCGAACTCGAGGTTGTACTTCGCCCCTTTGCGCAACGCGCGCTTGCCGGGGTACTGCTTCACATTCCAGAAGTCGGCCCACTTCGTCGGCGCCTTACCGGCATCCCGGTACGCCATCACCGTCGACCAGACAAAAATCCCTGCACCGCAACTGCTGGCCGCGCCGGGAACGAAATCCCGGTACTCCCCCAGCCGGCTCCAGCTCAGCTTCTCGAACAAACCGGCCTCACAGCCGCGCAACAACTCCGGCGACTCGACCTCCACCACGTCCCAAGCCGGCGTACCGGTCTCCTTGGCCGCGCGGATCCGCTCCAGCTCGCCGTTATAAGCATCCGGTACCACCTTCACACCGCTGCTCTGGCTGAACGGCTGGTAGAACGCCTTGCTCTGCGCATCCTGACTCGCGCCCCCGAAGGACACCACCGTCAGATCCGCCGCAGCCGATACCCCCACTGCGAACAGACACACCAATCCACCGAGTTGAACTCGTCCCATCATCCCCGCTCCGGATCATCCGATTCTTCACAAGGACCAGGAACAAGGCCTTCAGGCCAACCTGCATCCCTTCCCCACGCGCCCTTCGATACCAGCGCGCTTTATCTTTT
>CBIHQA010000658.1:0-2311 GCA_966211475.1 uncultured Neisseriales bacterium | reverse complement strand
CAAGTTTGGCAACAATCGAATTGACCACAAAGAGTTTTTCGGCAGAAATCGAGCGAGTCATGATCCATTTTCCGATCAGCGTCACAGTATGCCGAGTGCGCGGGTACTCCGCGCTCGCACCAAAGCGACATACCCCCGAATCCTTTGGGAAAGGCTGGTTAAGGCTGGTTGCCGCCGTTCGCAGCCAACCCGACCGTAAACTGCTCTCGACCAATTCTGTTGGAAAACTAGCCTTGAAAAGCAAAGTAGGTTCGCTGGTTCAGCACCAGCGAACGTCGCGATGATTGTTGGGCATTGAGATCAGAAGGGGTTGGCCCCTTCCTAACCATCACGTCCCTCGCGTTGCCAGACCTTCGCCGGCGGGCATCAACCACTTCGCCATCCGCCGCAGGTTCTGTGCCGTGGCCGCCACCAGGAACTCATCAGGTGCGCCGCAGAGGCCACACAGTCCGACGATCAAGCTTCAGGATCCGTTTGAGGTGGGCGAACAGCATCTCCACCTTCGTGCGATCGCGCCGGGACTGCTGGTACGCCGGTGTCTGGGCAATGGAACGCGCCACGTCGCGCGCATCCTCGTGAATGCTGCGGGCGATCTTGCGGTGGGGCGTGTTGGTCACGTCGCCCAGAAAGGCTGGCTTGCCGAAAATCAAAGCCGGAGTGGTGTCAAAGGAAGGGCTCAATGATTTTTCGACGTCTCTGTCACGGACCTGGAATTTAGTGCAGAGAACAGACATAAGACTTCGCACTATTTACATCCCCCCCCACTCGGTATCGAGGCCACGAGGGGTATTCACACAAGGGACGCGTACGCCCTGGAACGCCCACCGTATCGGTAGTGATCTGATCCTTGGGCGCCTCGCCCCTCTCAACCCAATTCTCCAAAGCGGTCAAAGAATCCCATGTAGCGTTAAATATGGTGCTGACCGCATGACCGTAGCCCGGCACTTCGTAATAGCGCACAAATGTGTCCACCCGGGCCGCACCCATCTGCGCCTGCAGACGATGATAGTACTGCTCGGTCGCCCGGGCGCTCACCAGCACGTCCGATGTGCCGTGCGCGAGCAGCAACTTGCCGCCCCGCGCGGCAAACGCGGTGAGGTCCGTGCCCACGTCCAGCTGCGTGCTGAATGCGCTGAGGCGGGAAGCCCAGGGGCCGGGGTTCTCCGGGTCCAAGGCCAGGGAATCGAATGTCGGGTCCCGCGCGACTCCCAGCTTGATCATCTGGTCCAGTTGCTTGGTGATGTAGGGCGCCCCCGCAGGCACCGGCATGGCGGGCTGCTCGGTCCCCAGGTTGAGGAAGGTTTCGATGGGATGCACGGGCGACGACCCTTGCGCCGCTCCGAGCGGCGCGCCCCAGACGTTGTAGCCGGGGTAGCCCGTGGAGCCGCTGGCAAGAAAGAAGTTGAATCGCGCAGCGGTGTTCATGGTGGTCAGCGCGGCGATCTGCGCATCGGAAAGGCAGGCATCACCGGTATCGATCCCCTCGGGGCAGCGCAAGGGAGCCCCAGCAACGCGTGCCACGTTGGGATCGAAACGTGCGTTGCATTGCGTCTGGTTGCTGACCACGCCGTCGGCCACGCCGTCCAGCAGGTCGCATGCCTCCAGCACGGCGCGGTGCAGCACCGCGCGCTTGGCGGGGCTGGGATAAGCCCCCTTTTGCGCCAGCGCACGGCTCACGCGGTGCCCGCCCAGCATGGCGGACAGCTGGTTCCATGCGGGGTACCAGGCGATGATGCCGTCCCAGTCGTGCGGCCAGCGCTGCGCCAGCGAGAGTGCTTCCCGCCCGCCCGTGGACCCACCCGCGAAGTAGGCCTTTCTCGGCTTGCCTTGCGCGTAGTGCCTGCCGATCAGGAAGAGCGCCGCATCGCGCGTCTTCTTGAGCGCATCGCCGCCGAAGTTGCGCACGGCTTCGTCATCCTCGAGAAACCGCCCGTCCAGCGAGCCGGCGGCGTTGGCTTGATGGCCCGAATCGCTGGCAAACGTCGCGTAGCCGCGGCCTATGGGCGTGGGCTGGTCCGTCGGCCCCGCCGGCACGTTGCCCGCCACGTTGGGCAGCGTGCCATCGAAGCCCCCGCCGCCAAACATCATCACCTTGCCATTCCAGGCGGCGGGCAACGCCACGCGGAAGGTGATCGCCGACGCTTGCGGTTTGACCGGTGCCAGCGTGCCCGTGACACGGCAGTAGGCTGGCGCGGCGGACGCGTTCGCCCCGGCGGCCGGAATGACCACGGCTTCCGTCACCTTTCCGTCGCCGCTCGGCAGGCCGATGGCGGTCGCCGGAATCGTCACCGCCATCATCTCGGTGCATGCC
>CBIHQA010000657.1:0-2320 GCA_966211475.1 uncultured Neisseriales bacterium | reverse complement strand
AAACGATCACGGCCATCGCGACTGAAGTCGCTCCCACAGGTTCGGCCTCGAGGACCCTTGAAATCCCGGTAATCACAATCCCGCCCGCATCTTTCCCGGTCGAATCCAGCCAATCCTCGCTTGGCGCTGTCCGCTTCCGGTCCGCCTCTGCTAGAGTCGCTGCACAATCAGAATTCAATTTGCCGGAACCCCCGTATGTCCTCCTCCGACTCTTCTTCCTCCTGGCAGCCCGCGACGAAACTCGGCCATCTCGGCCGGCCACCCGAAGTGGCGCAGGGCACGGTCAATCCGCCGGTGGTGCGCGCGTCCACGCTGCTGTTCCCGACGGTCGCCGAACTGAAGGCCGTCAACGGCACCCTGTTCACCTACGGCCGCCATGGCACCGACACCACCCGCGCGCTGGAATCCGCCCTGGCGACACTGGAAGGTGCGCATGGCGCAATGCTGACGCCGTCTGGCCTGTCGGCCATCAGCACAGCGCTGCTGGCGCTGGTTCAGCCGGGCGACCATATCCTGGTGACCGATTCGGTCTACGAGCCGGCGAGGGCGTTTTGCAGCGGCACGCTGAAGCGCTTGGGGGTGGAGACTGAGTACTACGACCCGAACATCGGCGGCGACATCGCCCGCCTGATCCGCCCGAACACGCGGCTGATCTATACCGAATCGCCCGGCTCCCATACCTTCGAGGTGCAGGACATCCCGGCCATTGTGGCTGCGGCCCATGCCCGCGACGTGCTGGTGATGCTGGACAACACCTGGGGCACGCCGCTGCATTTCGCGTCGTTCAAGCACGGAGTCGACATCTCGGTGCATGCCGCCACGAAGTACATCGTCGGTCACTCCGACGTGTTCATGGGCGTGATCCTGACCACCGAGGCGCTGTGGAAGCCGATGCGGCATTTCTACAAGGAACTCGGGCAATCGGTCAGCGGCGACGATGCCTACACCGCGCTGCGCGGCCTGCGTACCCTCTCCGCGCGGCTGGCCCAGCATCAGGCCAGTACGATGAAGATCGCCCAATGGCTGCAAACCCGCCCGGAAGTGGCCGAGGTGCTATACCCGGCTTTGCCCGGCGCGCGTGGCCACGAGATCTGGAAGCGTGATTTCACCGGCGCCTGCGGCCTGTTCGGCGTGATCTTCCAGTCCTTCTCGGACGAGGCGGTGGCAGCGATGCTCGACGGCTTGAAGTTGTTCGGCATGGGCTACAGCTGGGGCGGCTTCGAAAGTCTGGCCATCCCGTCCTATCCGAAGCACATGCGCACCGCCACTCAGTGGGAGGCCCCCGGTCCGATGATCCGCATCCACATCGGTCTGGAAGCTCCAGATGACCTGATTGCGGACCTGGCGGCCGGCCTTGACCGCTTGCGGGCCACCGACGGCAAGTAAACGGGCTGAGCTTGCTTGGTTGGTATAAGAAAAGCGTTATAAATAACTTTTTCGCAGTTTTGTCGGTCGGTAAACTTCGCCCCTTGCGTCGCCCGCCCCATTCGGTCGGCGCACTCAAACACAATAGGAGAACGATAATGAAGCTGAAGAACCTCTCGCTGCTGGTCGCCGGCGCCCTGTCGCTGGCCGCGCTGGTACCGGCCCAAGCCGACCAGCTGCAAGACATCAAGAAGAAGGGCGAACTGGTCTGCGGCGTGCTCGGCACCGACGAACCGTTCAGCTTCATCAAGGACCTGTCCAGCCGCGAGATCGTTGGCTACGACGTCGACTTCTGCAACGCCATTGCCAAGAGCATTGGCGTGAAGCCGGTGCTCAAGCAACTGGCCGTGGCCGCCCGCATCCCGGAACTGCAACAAGGCCGCGTCGACCTGCTGGCCGCCTCGCTCACCCACAACAAGGAGCGTGAGGCGCTGATCGACTTCTCGCTGTCCACCTTCATCACCGGCCAGAAGGTGATGGTCAAGAAGGACGGCGGCATCAGCCAGCTGAGCCAGCTCGCCGGCAAGAAGGTACTGACGGTGAAGGGCTCCACCATGGAGCAGAACGTCAAGAAGGCGGTGCCGACGGCGGAAGTCGTGTCCTTCGACAACAGCCCGCAAGCCTTCCTGGCGCTGCAACAGGGCAAGGGCGTCGCCTACGCCAACGACGAGACCTCGCTGATCGACGACTACTCCAAGCTGGGCGCGGCCACCAAGGACTACGTGATCCTGCCGCAGAACCTGTCGACCGAGCACCTGGCACTGGGCATCAAGAAGGGCGAGACCGCCTTCCACGACCAAGTGAACAAGGTGCTGCGCGACCTGGAAAGCTCCGGCGAAGCCGACAAGCTGTTCACCAAGTGGTTCGGCCCGACCACCAAGATGAAATTCCCGGC
>CBIHQA010000656.1:0-2321 GCA_966211475.1 uncultured Neisseriales bacterium | reverse complement strand
CCCGGCGACTTGCGGGAACAGCTTGATCGCGCATTCCACGGCGGTCTGGGCGTGAAATTCGGCCGGGAAGCTGATCTTGAACAGCACGTGTTCCATCACGTAGCTGCCATAGGGGCGCTGGAACTTGAACGGGTTGCCCTTGAACAGCACGTCGTAGAAGCCCCAGCCCTTGGCGGTGAGCACCGACGGGTAGCCCATTTCACCCTTCAGCGTGCGCAGCGCCAGCAGCACGGCGCGGCTGGTGGCATCGCCGGCGGCCCAGCTCTTGCGGCTGCCGGTGTTCGGCGCGTGGCGGTAGGTGCGCAGCGACTGACCGTCGACCCAGGCTTGCGACAGCGCGTCGATGATCTCGTCGCGGGTGCCGCCCAGCAGGTGGGTGACGACGGCGGTGGAGGCCACCTTCACCAGCACCACATGGTCCAGGCCGACGCGGTTGAAGCTGTTTTCCAGCGCCAGGCAGCCCTGGATCTCATGCGCCTTGACCATGGCGGTCAGCACGTCCTTCATGATGAGCGGGGCTTTGCCACCGGCCACGCGGGTGCGGCTGATCCAGTCGGCCACGGCCAGGATGCCGCCCAGGTTGTCGGACGGGTGGCCCCATTCGGCGGCCAGCCAGGTGTCGTTGAAGTCCAGCCAGCGGATCATCGCGCCGATGTTGAAGGCGGCGGTGACCGGGTCGAGCTGGAACTGGGTGCCCGGCACCTTGGCGCCGTTCGGGACGACCGTGCCCGGCACGATCGGGCCCATCAGCTTGGTGCAGGCCGGGTATTCCAGTGCTTCCAGGCCGCAGCCCAGCGTGTCCATCAGGCACAGGCGAGCGGTGTTGTAGGCTTCGGTCGAGCTGATGTCGACGTTGCAGACATAGTCGGCGATGTCGACCAGGACCTGATCGGGTTCCGGGCGGACGTTGGAGATATGGGCGGACATGGGGTTGCTCCCTGTAAATACGGTTATTGTCGGTTGAGCGAAATGGGTTGGCGGGCGTGCATCAGGCGCGCTGGTCGATGGGCGGGAAGGTGAGGTCTTCCGGGCCGATGTAGTTGGCGGACGGGCGGATGATCTTGCCGTCCTGGCGCTGTTCGATCACGTGGGCGGCCCAGCCGCTGGTGCGGGAGATCACGAACAGCGGGGTGAACATCGCGGTCGGTACCTGCATCATGTGGTAGGACACGGCGCTGAACCAGTCGAGGTTGGGGAACATCTTCTTGATGTCCCACATGACGGACTCCAGGCGCTCGGCGATGTCGAACATCTTGGTGTTATCTGCGGCCTTGGACAGCTCGCGGGCGACTTCCTTGATCACCTTGTTGCGCGGGTCGCTGACGGTGTAGACCGGGTGGCCGAAGCCGATCACGACTTCCTTGCGTTCGACGCGGGCACGGATGTCGGCTTCGGCCTCGTCCGGGTTGTCGTAACGCTGCTGGATCTCGAACGCCGCCTCATTGGCGCCGCCATGCTTGGGGCCGCGCAGCGCGCCGATGGCACCGGTGATGGCGCTGTACATGTCGGAGCCGGTGCCGGCGATTACGCGACCGGCGAAGGTGGAGGCGTTGAATTCATGCTCGGCGTACAGGACCAGCGAGGTGTGCATGGCGCGCACCCACAGGTCGGACGGCTTCTGGCCGTGCAGCAGGTGCAGGAAGTGGCCGCCGATGCTGTCGTCGTCGGTCTCGACGTCGATGCGTTTGCCGTTGTGGCTGTAGTGGTACCAGTAGAGCAGGATGGAACCGAGGCTGGCCATCAGGCGGTCGGCAATGTCGCGGGCGCCCGGGGTGTTGTGGTCGTCCTTCTCCGGCAGGGTGCAGCCGAGCGTGGAGACGGCGGTGCGCATCACGTCCATCGGGTGACTGGAGGCCGGTAGTTGCTCCAGCACGGCTTTGACCGGGGCGGAGATGCCGCGCAGGGCCTTCAGTTTCTGCTTGTAGGCGGTCAGTTCGGCGCGGGTCGGCAGCTTGCCGTGCACCAGCAGGTGGGCGATCTCTTCGAATTCGCAGGTGGTGGCGATGTCGAGGATGTCGTAGCCGCGGTAGTGCAGGTCGTTGCCGGTGCGTCCGACCGTGCACAGCGCGGTGTTTCCGGCGGCGACGCCGGAGAGGGCGACCGACTTCTTGGCCTTGGGCAGTACCTGCTGCGCTTCGCTCATCGTGTGCTCCTGGTTATTTTTCATGGTGTTGCGGTGTTCGTTGCCAATGGATGGCATGTTTTGTGTTATGCGCTTCGCGCGGTTCAAAGGCGATTTACCGGGGGTTCCGCCCCCCTGCGACGTGATTCTTTCTTTGCGCCGCCAAAGAAAGAACCCAAAGAAAGGCGGCCCCTACGCC
>CBIHQA010000655.1:0-2322 GCA_966211475.1 uncultured Neisseriales bacterium | reverse complement strand
TCGTGATCATCCTCAAGGTTGATCAGGTGCTGTCGGTCGATGAGCTGGCTGGCGTCACCCAGGTGGCCGATGCCACTGCACGGGGTCCGGGAGAGGACGCGTGACGGCATGCCACTCCCCCGGACGCCTCGCAATGCCTGAATCCGCCTGACCGTTTCACCGCCTGTGCGCAAGGAATCTCATGACCTTACTCGGACACGTCCCGCTTGCCCTCGTGCCCCAGGCGCCAATCCCGAACGCCCTCACCCACCTGCCGGCCGACGTACAGCTTGCGCTGTTTCAACGCATGGTCAACCTGTCCGCAGAGGCGCTGTTCGTCGTCTCCCCGGCGGACGATTACCGCTTTCTGCTGGTCAACGATGCGGCCGCCGACCTGCTGGGGGTCGAGCCGGGGCAACTGATCGGCAGTCGGCTGCAAGATCATGATCCGTTCTTCGCGCCGGACTGGATCGACAGTAACCGGGTAACCCTCCGGCAGCGCCAGGCACTGATCTACGACACGAGTCTGCCTCACGAATGCGGACCAAAAGGGACAATTGAAGTATCGCTTCATTACTTTCTTGAAAGTGGTTTTGAGCTACTTATCGGGACGTTTAAGGACATCAATTATCAAAAACACGCCATACCTCCACCCCGCGCAGGCGAGGACTTCCGGACCCTTGCCGAAAACTCTCCGGATGTCATCGTCCGCTATGCCCGCGATGGCCGGCGCACCTACGTCAATCCTGCCTACCAGGTCCTGAGTGGCATTCCGCCGGCGGACTTGATCGGCAAGCTCCCCTCCGAGCACTCGGTCCTGCCGCTGGACAAAGCCCGCCAGATCGAAAGCCAGCTGGCGAATATCGTGGAAACCGGTCAGGCGCACGACTTCGTGCTGGAATGGGTCGCGCCGGACAACCAGCACCACTGCTACCAGGTACGTGCCGTGCCAGAGCGCGACGACCAGGGCCAGGTCCACGGCATCCTGACACTGGCGCGCGACGTCAGCTCGCTGCGCTCCGCCCTGCAACGGCTGGATGGCTTTGCCGACAGCGTGCCGGGCTTCATGTTTTCCTACCTCCGCCAGCCGGATGGTCGCGGGGTGATGCCGTTCGCCAGTGCCGGCATCGAGCAGGTCTTCGGCCTGCGGCCGGAGGATGTCGCCTGCGACGCCGCCATCCTGGACACCCGCACCCAGCCGGACGACCTCGCCCGGATCAGGGAGGCACTTGCGGTCTCGGAGCGGGACCAGACCCCGATTCAGGTCGAATTCCGCACGCAGCATCCCGACCGGGGCGAACTGTGGGTGGAAGCCCGCGCCACGCCGGTCCGCGAACCGAGCGGCCGCACCCTCTGGCACGGCTTCATGATCGACATCACCGATCGCAAGCGGGCCGAAGACCTGCTGTTCGCCCGCGAACAGATGTTCCAGACCCTGGTCGAGCATTCGCCGGACACCGTCTGCCGCTACGACACCCAGGCACGGCGTATCTACGCCAACACCGCCTTCGCCAGACTAGTCGGCGCCCCCGAGGGGCAACTGCTCAACCGCCCGCCCAGCGTCGTGCCGGCGTCGCGCAGCGCCGTCGATTACGAAGAGAAGATCCTCAAGGTGGCGCAGACCGGCCAGCCGGGCGAGCACGAACTCACCTGGACCACCGGCGACGGCAGCAGCATGACCAGCCACATCCGCCTGACGCCGGAGCGGGACCGCAACGGCAACGTGATCAGCGTGCTGGCAGTCGGCCGGGACGTCACCGCACTCAAGCACACCGAAGCACGCCTCAAGTCGGCACAGCGGCTGGCCCGGCTCGACTCCTGGGAATGGGACCTGCGCAGCGGCCTGTTCACCCTGCCCGGGCTGGAGGACGGCGCACCGCTGCAAGTGAACGGGCCCGAAGACCTTGCCTGGGCCCTGAGCGGCCGGGTGCATCCGGCCGACATCCGCACCATCACCGAACGCATCGAACACGCCTTCGCCGACGAGGAAACCAGCGCATACATCGATTTCCGCGGCATCGCTCCCAATGGTGACCAGCTCGACATGGTCACCCAGATCCGCATCCAGTACGACACGCTGGGCGCACCGGACTTCGTCTGGGGCACCACGCAAGACATCAGCGAACTGCGCCGCGCCCAGCACGACTTGCACTCGCTGGCCTACTACGACACCCTCACCCGGCTACCCAACCGCACCCTGTTCCTGGACCGCCTGCAAGAAGCGGTCGAGCGCGCCGCCAAGCTGGAGCGGCGGCTGGCCGTTCTGATCCTGGACCTCGACAACTTCAAGATCGTCATCGACACCCACGGCCACACCGCCGGCGACAGCGTGCTGCGCGAAAC
>CBIHQA010000654.1:0-2329 GCA_966211475.1 uncultured Neisseriales bacterium | reverse complement strand
CAGACCGAAGTCTGCGGCGAGCGCGACCAAGCTGCAGCCAAAATAGAGGACGAATTCCCGCCCGATTCGGCGAGGAGCAACAGCCGCCTTGCGGTGCCGCCCATCCAGTTCAGCGAAGGTGGATGCAGTCATGAAGGTAATACATCGTTGGCTTACCGGTCTGAGGTTGGAAGATCCATTTATCGATTACGGCCCGCTCCAAGGGGAACTTGAATACGAGGTAACCGAGTCGGGACTCGCTTTTGCAGATTTCTGCCACCACCTCGGTGGTTGGGTGACAGTCGGAACCCGTCGGCTTCTCGGTAACCGACTTCAGTGCATCCACGAAATCGCAGATCGATTCCTGAAGCAATAGCTTTGCGAAGGCCTTCTGCCGTCCGGCGAAGTCCACAGCGGTGCCTCGGTTAAATACGAGGCCCGCAGCCTGAGGCGCAGAAAAATAGCTAGCACGACGCAAGACAGCCCAAGAGGCAGCGAGGTCTTCATGCCAGTAGACCTGAGCGTCGGCGGGAATCCGCTGTGCGAACGGATGTGTTCGTTCTAGTGAGCTTTCAAGGTACTTCGACCACTCCGATCGATGATCCCAGTGCCAGATCCCCACAGCAAGCATGAACGTAGCCGTCAGTGCGACGGCCGCCGCGACACGACGCGAGTTCCGCAGATTGATGCGCAGCAGAACGGCTGCCACACCAACCGACAAGACCGGAGTCATGGCTGCAGCCATCACCATGAACTGGATACTCGAGGCAACGTCGTTGCCTTGCATGGACAGTCGCACCAACTTGGCCGCCGCCGAGACCGACAAAGCCATGGCGGCCACTCCGGTTGCGATCATGGTCAAGTGATGCATCGCCTGAGAGAGGACCACGCCGCGGTGCATTAGCACCGCGGTGCCCATCGCCCAACCCATGAATATCCAGCTCATCGGCCAGCCGGCATTCACCGCAGCGGCGGCAAGAACGAGGGCCATCGCGGCCAAGCGGCCCCCAGGCGCTTTACGCCACAGGGACATGGTGAGTGCGGGAACCAAAGCGATCATCAGCAGATGCGCGATCCAGAGGACACGCCACGGCTGAAGTTGCGTCACCAGGACGTTGTGAACCTGGTCGACAAGCACGAACGAGAGTACGAGCATCGTCACGCTCGCCAGCAGCGTTGCCTTGGCGAGCCGCGCCACGCCTTCCGGCAATAGCCAGCCCGCCACCGCAAGGACCGCCATGTCAAAGCACACAATCTGCCAATCGCCACGGTTCCACATCGACAGGAATAGATGCGGACTGTTCTTGACCACCGACGCAAACCATTCGGCGTCGAAGGTTCGGAGCAGGGCGTCGAATGGCGTGACACCCATTGCAGCCGCCGCAAGCGGCACCAAGCCAATCAGTCCGGCCCACGCCCAGCGCCGATCTTCCAGGACCAGGTAGGCCCACGCGACGACTGCCCCCGATAAGGTTACGAGTGGGTGGAACGCACCCGCGAGCAGAAGGGCCGGGAGCGCAAGGACACGGCGAGGTGCGGAAGATTGAGTGAGCGCCAGAGCCCAGAGCGTCATCGGCTCTGCGAAGGTTCGTCCAGTGAGGTAGCGCTCACCGAACGCAAAAATCGCATACCCACCATAGACGTGAGACGCACTCGCGATAGCGGCCAGCCCCAGCCACCGCTCCAGCGGTTGCAAGGCGCTCATCAGCTGCCATGCAACGGCGAAAAGGGCTAGCTGCGCGATGAAGGGCAAGACAAGATGAACGACATCCAGGCCAACGTGCAGGTACAAGCGCGAGAGTAGGAGGGATGCGACGCTAAACGCGTCCTGCGAGCCATACTGAAAGAACACGTCCCTCGAGAAGACACCCGGCCACAGCTGCAGCAGAGCTTGACCTAGGTAGAGGATGCCGTCGTGGCGCAGACCGTTGTAGGGTCTGGCCATCATGAACACACCAAGTACAACCAAACAGCCCAACCAAACAGGTGGGGTGCGGGAAAGCCAGCGAACACCGCTTGCGGAGCGTTCGTTTGCACTGCCGTTTGTCATTTGCTGCCGGGAAAAAAGAAAGGGGGCGTCCACTGCGCCCCCCCTGGTCGTGCCCGAGTCGACTGCTTACTTGCAGGAGCCCGGAGCGTACTTCGAGTTGCTCGTTGAGCACAGCCAGTGGTGGACCGTGTTGCCCTTGCCATTGCTGAGCGTCATCGTCGTCGTAGCATCAAGATACGGAGTCAGCACGATGGTCATTCCGCGCGCAGTGCTCGACCCGAGACCGTTGAGGTCGGGGTCCTGCGATGCGGTGATGGTGATCACACCATCGTCGCTCGTAGCAATAGATTGAACAAACTT
>CBIHQA010000653.1:0-2337 GCA_966211475.1 uncultured Neisseriales bacterium | reverse complement strand
CCGATCAGACGCACGCTTTCGTCAGCCAGGAACGGATGGAAGATGCCGATTGCGTTGGAGCCGCCACCGACACAAGCCACGACGGCGTCAGGCAGTCGGCCGGTCAGGTCCTGCATCTGCTCACGGGCCTCACGGCCGATGACGGACAGGAAATCGCGCACCAGCATCGGATACGGATGCGGGCCAGCGGCGGTACCCAGGATATAGAAGGTATTGTCGACGTTGGTCACCCAGTCGCGCATTGCTTCGTTGAGCGCATCCTTGAGCGTCTTGGAGCCACTGGACACCGGCACGACCGTGGCGCCGAGCAGCTTCATACGGAACACATTGGGCGATTGACGCTGCACGTCCTCTTCGCCCATGTAGACCACGCAATCCATGCCGAAGCGGGCGGCTACAGTGGCCGAGGCCACGCCGTGCTGGCCGGCGCCGGTTTCAGCAATCACGCGGCGCTTGCCCATGCGCTTGGCCAGCAGGGCTTGCCCCATTGCATTGGAAATCTTGTGCGCGCCGGTGTGATTGAGGTCTTCGCGCTTCAGATAGATCTGCGCACCGCCGAGGTGGCTGGACAGGCGCGCCGCGTGATACACAGGGTTGGGGCGGCCGATGTAGTGCTTCAGTTCGTAGGCCAGTTCGGACTGGAAGGCGGCATCCTGACGGAAGAACTCATACTGTTGTCGCAGTTCGTCCAGCGCCGACATCAGCGTCTCGGCTACGTAGACGCCGCCGTAAGGGCCGAAATGGCCATGCGTATCGGGCAGGTTGTACTGGGTGAACTGATTCATGCAACGTCTCCGGACGTACTCGCCGTTCAAATATCCACTGCCGGCATGGGCAGCCTGTGTTACGTCACCCCTGAACAGCGCCGATGAAGGCGGCCATCCTGGCGTGATCCTTGATTCCCTTGGCGGCTTCCACGCCGCCTGATACATCCACTGCCCAAGGCCGAACCCGTGCAATGGCATCCGCCACGTTGTCTGGTTCCAAGCCGCCGGCCAGGACAATGGGCAAAGGCAACACCTCCGGAATCAGGTCCCAGTCGAAGCGTTGCCCGGTCCCGCCCGGCACGCCGGGCACGTAGGCATCCAGCAACAGGCCGGCGGACTCTCGGTAGGCCGCCGCGTATTGTACCAAATCCACCCCCGGTTGGACCCGAACCGCTTTCAGGTAGGGACGTCCGAAGCGCGAACAGAAGACGGGAGGCTCGTCTCCATGGAATTGCAGCAGGTCGAGCGGCACCCACTCCAGCACCGCCCTGACCTCCTCTTCCGTCGGATCGACGAACAGCCCGACGGTCGTCACAAAGGCAGGTACTGCGCGAACCAACGCCGCAGCCTGTTCGACATTCACCGCCCGCGGGCTCTTCGCGTAGAACACGAAGCCGAGGGCATCCGCGCCCAGTCTCGCCGCTTCCTGGACATCTTCCCGGCGCGTCAAACCGCAAATCTTCACGCGCGTTCGCATTGCTTCACCTCGATTGCGTTGGTCATCAGCACTTCGCCGGAGACTCACCAGAAAAGGCGTCCATCGTCTTCCCAGGTCGGCAGGTCGAATTCAGCAGGGTAATCGACACCCGCCAGATACAGGCCATCCGCGGAGAACATCGGTGCTCCCTGCGTCCGGTCACGGCTGGCGAGCAATGCCGCCATCCATTCCGGCGCTTTACGGCCGGCCCCGATATGAACCAGCGCACCGACGATGTTGCGCACCATATGGTGCAGGAAGGCGTTGGCCGAGAGCCGGAATTCCAGCATCGCGCCATGCTGGACAACGTCCAGACACTGCATGTCCTTGATGGGCGACTTCGCCTGGCATTCGCTGGCTCGGAAAGCGCTGAAGTCGTGTTCGCCAAGCAGCAGTGCCGCGGCCTCCCGCATCGCATCGATATCGAGCCGTTGATGCGTCCAGCCGACCCGGGACGTCAACAGTGCGGGTCGCACCGGGTGATTGAGCAGAAAGTAGCGGTACCGGCGGCGCATCGCGGAAAAGCGGGCGTGGAAATGATCCGGCACCGAACGCGCCCACAGCACCGACACGGTATCGGGCAAGCCGCTGTTGACACCACGAACCCAGGCGGTGTCCGGACGCCGGACATCCGTATCGAAATGCACAACCTGCATGGTGGCATGGACGCCCGCATCGGTGCGGCCGGCGGCATGGACGGTCACCGGCTCGCCGGCAATCGCGGCAATCGCCCGCTCCAGCGCACCTTGCACGGTTTCGCAGTCAGGCTGCCGCTGCCAGCCGGCAAAGCCGTCGCCGCGGTATTCGAGTGCGGCCACCCATCTCATGGACGCGCTCCTTCGCAGAAGCAGAGCATGCCCGACATCGTCGAAG
>CBIHQA010000652.1:0-2342 GCA_966211475.1 uncultured Neisseriales bacterium | reverse complement strand
GCGCGCCTTCGCCCGCGTGGCGCGGCGGGCGAGCCTCGACGGGGTGGCGGTGGACCTGTCGCCGCGTGAATGGGAACTGCTGGATTTGCTGCTGAGCCAGCGGAACAAGGTGGTGCAGAAGGAGCAGATCACCGCGGCCTGGGCGGCGGACCGCAGCGGCAGCAGCGGCGATGGGCCGGCGGCGCCGGGGATGATCGAGGTCTACATCCACCGGCTGCGCAGGAAGCTGGAAGGATCGGGGTTGGTGATCCGGACGGTGCGGGGGTTGGGGTATCTGTTGGAGCCGGAATCAACCGCACCGGGTATACGTTAAGCGTCAACAAAGACACTGTCTGATGACACACGCCGAATCACTTAGCTTCATCGTCGCTGCCGCCGCTTTCGTCGCCACGGCTTTGGCAGCGCTGGCAGCGTTTCGATCAGCACGTACAGCGAATTTGGCGCAGCAAGCCCTAGTTGACGAGCAGCTTCGCACGGGCAGACGCGATGTAGCCGCCTTGGTGTCTGCTTGCTCGTACGAACTCCAGCGAATTCGCTCCTTTGCGCTTCACTTGAACACCATTGACCGCGCAAATGCAATGTTTACCGGCGGCGTTGGTGGAAGCCGCCACAAGCTTGCGGAAGAGGGTGTTTCCAAGCGAGTTTCGACCGCGGAAGAGGTCTTCCAGGCAGCATCCCCTTTCAGGGACAACCCCACTGCAATTGGCGAGCTGACGCAAGGGGATGTCGACAGGCTGCAGGTCGAACTGACTATTCGCCTCGGCGATCTACGCGTCATTGCTGACGAGCTTGGTCGAGACAGCGCCTCACGGGAGGCACAGATGATGCAGCATCGAGAGCGGGCAATCATCGGTGAGGCCAAGTGACGCCCAATCGATCCCTCGAACCCAAAGAGTATCTCCTGGTAAATTGGCCAGTTCTTTCCGCGCGCAAATTGCATGAGCATCACGGAGTGCTTCTCTCGTCTTTGGAACGGCTCAGAGCCGGGCTGGGTGTGCGGCTCAGCATTCTGTTCTCGGACGATGGACCAAGCGCATCGACCTTGAGTCAAGCACCGCAAGAAGATTTCGTATGCAATGTGAAGCCCACGACCTCCAAGTTGCCAGTGAGGCGCATCAGTTCATCTTCCACAAACTGATCAATGAGGTCCCCAAGTCCTTTCTCTTGATCGAAGACTTCGAGACGAACGAGACAATCGCCGCGGAAGCGATCAGGAAAGGACTACCCGTTCGGCACTCCACTGTTTAAGACCAAGAGAAAACAAGGAGATTCGCATGGACATTCCTGGCCTTGGCGAGGTTACCAAGGATGAGCAGTTTGGCTGGCACTACAGCAAACCGCTCCGACTCCCACTGTTGAACAATGACGAATGCCGAGTCGTTGTCGAAGGGTACGACGAAGATGATAGGAAGGAAGAGTTTCACGCAGCCATCGCCAAGCTGCTGGCCGGCGATTTTGCTGTGTTGAAGTCGGCGGAGCAGCATGTGTATCGCTACTACGAGGACATGAACTCCAATTGGGATCCGTCGGACGAAGAATTCCTGTCGATCAAGTCGGCATCCGAAGTCTGGCGGCACGTGAAGCTCGGCCGCGAGCCGATGGTGACGCGCCGCGCGTACGGAGACAAGGCCGTGTACGTGTCCATCGAATGCGAATGCGATTGGGAGCCTGAACACGACCTTCAAATCGTCCTCAACGGTCGCGGTCAGGTCGTCAAGGTTGGACCTTACGACGGCCACCTCAGCAACTCGGATGCCTACGCGGATGAGAGGCTCGAAGATGTCGTGTACAGATCCATCAGCGCCTGAAGCGCAGTTCCTTCGTGCCCAAAAGCCCTACTACGAGGCCTTCGCTGAACACGACCGGGAGCAGCGGCTGCAGTTGCTGCGCACCGCGATGACACCGGACGCCGAGATCTGGGGCCGCAAGCGCGTGTTCGCAGGCTATGACGAGATTTCTGAAAAGATCGAGGGGTTCCACGGCACCTGGCCCGGTTGCCGCTTGCTGCTGGCCACCGGCCTGAACATCTTTCTCAACAGCGCGCGCATCGGCGGTGTCATCGCCGGGCCCGATGGGGCCGTGCGTGCTCGCGGCGAAGCCTTGATCGAGCTGGCCGCTGACGGACGCATCCAACGCGTCATCCCGTTCTGGGACGCGCTGCCGCCGCTGCCGCCGGGCTGGCCCCGCCACCTGGCGGCACCGGCCTGACGCGCACGGCGTCTGCCGCGCACTTCAGGCACCAGCCCGCTCGCCTTCGCGATGCCCCCACCCAGCCCCCTCACCCGCTGGTTCCGCCGCGCCGTCGTGCAGCGCTCGCTGCACCGCCAGCTGCTGCTGTGGCT
>CBIHQA010000651.1:0-2342 GCA_966211475.1 uncultured Neisseriales bacterium | reverse complement strand
ACTGGCCCGCGGCCGTCCACCCCGACGATCGCGATATGGTCCTGCAGCGCATCCGGCAGGCGATCCTCGGCGAGCAGGAATACCGCGACGTGGTGTTCCGCATCACCTGGCCCGACGGCACCATCCGCTACCTGACCGCCCACGGCCAGGTGGTGCGCGACCAGCAGGGCCAGGCGCTGCGCATGATCGGCGCCAACGTCGACATCACCGAAAAGAAGCTGGCCGAGCGCCGTATCGTGCACATGGCCACCCACGACGCGCTGACCGGGCTCGCCAACCGCTCCTTGCTGTATGACCGGCTGGATCAGGCACTGCGCCAGGCACAGCGGCAGAACAAGCTGGTGGCGGTGATGTTCCTCGATCTGGATCGCTTCAAGACCATCAATGATTCCCTGGGTCACACCGCTGGCGATGCGCTGCTGGTGCAAGTGGCGGAACGGATCGAATCCATCCTGCGTCGTTCGGACACGCTGGCCCGGCCGGGTGGCGACGAGTTCGTCGCGGTGCTGCCGCTGCTCGATAGTGCGGAAGACGCCGACGTGGTGGCCGGCAAGCTGCTGGAGGCACTGTCGCAGCCCTTCAAGGTGCTCGAGCATGAGCTGACCAGCACGCCCAGCATCGGCATCAGCCTTTATCCGGGTGACGGGAAAGACCCCGACACGCTGATCCGCAACGCGGATGCGGCGATGTACAGCGCCAAGTCACGCGGCCGCAATACCTGGGAACGCTACACGCCGGAGCTGTCGGTGCAGGCCGGCGAGCTGCTGGACATCGAAATCAGCCTGCGCCACGCGCTGGAACGGGACGAGTTCCGCCTGCACTTCCAGCCCAAGTACTGTTTGAAGCGGCAGGCGGTAGTGGGTGCGGAAGCCCTGCTGCGCTGGCAGCGGCCCGGGCATGGGCTGCTACTGCCGGGCCGCTTCATCCCGGTGGCGGAAGAGCGCGGCCTGATCGTCGCCATCGGCCGCTGGGTGCTGCAGGAAGCCTGTCGGCAACTGGATGCCTGGCGCGAGCAGGGCTACCAGACCGTCCCACTCGCGCTGAATCTGGCCGCGCCGCATTTCAGCGACCCCGGCCTGGTGGCCGAGGTGCGGGAACTGCTCACCCGTTACGGGCTGGCGCCGTCGCAGCTCGCCATTGAGGTCACCGAATCCGCCCTGTTGCAGGACGAGCAGCGGGTACGCGCCAACCTGCGCAGCCTGAAGGACATGGGGGTGAGCCTGTCGCTGGACGACTTTGGCACCGGCTACTCCTCGCTGTCCTATCTGCACCGCTTCCCGCTCGACCAGATCAAGATCGACCGCAGCTTCGTGCAATCCATTGGTCAGGAGCCGGATGCCCCGCTGGTGGATGCGATCCTCAGCATCGGTCGCGCGCTGCACCTGACGGTGGTGGCCGAAGGCGTCGAGACCGAGGCGCAGCACGACTACCTGGTGGAACGCCAGTGCGACCAAGTGCAAGGCTTCCTCTACTGCCGGCCGGTCTCGGCGGACTCCTTCGCCGAACTGCTGCAGCGCGCCCAGCCTTTATTCTGACGGCTTTCTGCGCCACCTCCGGCACGATGGCTTCGACCTGCGTCGCCCGGCAACTTACAGTCATCGTATTGTCACATTCGTTACGTAACCTTCACGTCGCCGAAACACCCAACCTACCTAGTACACAAAAGGTGATTTTCATGCGTCGTGCCTCTCTTCAACTCGCCCGTGGCGTCTCTGCCGCTCTGGTCGTCCTGTCCTTCGGTGCCGCCAAGGCTGCGGACATCACCGGCGCCGGTGCGACCTTCCCCTACCCGATCTACGCCAAGTGGGCTGACACCTACAAGAGCAAGACCGGCGTCGGCCTGAACTACCAATCCATCGGTTCCGGCGGCGGCATCAAGCAGATTCAGGCCAAGACGGTCGACTTCGGCGCCTCCGACATGCCGATGCAACAAGAAGACCTGGCCAAGAACAACCTGGCGCAGTTCCCGGCCATCATCGGCGGCGTGGTGCCGGTGGTGAACCTGGAAGGCGTGACCCCGGGCCAGCTGAAGCTGACCGGTGACCTGCTGGCCGACATCTACCTGGGCAAGGTCAAGAAGTGGAATGACCCGGCCATCGCCGCGCTGAACCCGGGCCTGAAGCTGCCGGAAGAAACCATCGTGGTGGTGCGTCGTTCGGACGGCTCCGGCACCTCCTTCATCTTCACCAACTACCTGTCCAAGGTCAGCGAAGAGTGGAAGAGCAAGGTCGGCTTCAACACCGCCGTGAACTGGCCGGAAGGTGTGGGCGGCAAGGGTAACGAAGGCGTGGCTTCCTACGTGCAGCGCATCAAGGGCGCCATCGGCTACGTCGAGTACGCCT
>CBIHQA010000650.1:0-2343 GCA_966211475.1 uncultured Neisseriales bacterium | reverse complement strand
AGGCGTCGGTGCCGGCATCCGCTTTGTCCGCGGGCCTGGGGCTGGGTGGGAAGTGGTGGACCAGAAGGGGCAAGCATGACGCCCGAAAGCCGCACCGAGGACGCCAAGGCCGCCCTGATGATCGCGATTCGCACAATGCGTACCGCGTGCGACGAGGCTGAGTACCGGGTCAATTCAGGGCGCGACATGGCTTGCGCTGTTCAGCATGCATTCGTGTGGGGGCTGGCCAACGCCACGAGCCACATCGAAGTGGCGCACCAGCGACTTGAGGACGCGCACCATCTGCGACTGATTCAGGCGCAGGAGAGGCAATCATGATCGAAGCCCTGAAGTCCGCCCAAGAGGCGCTAACCGGCGCAATCAAGGCGTTGATGTACGTCGATCAAGCGCACAGCGGCATTTCCGGGTTTGGAGTTCGCATTGATCGGATCGCAGATGCCCGCGCCGCTCTCCGTCAAATAGAAGAGGCTCTGTCCACCACCAGGAGTGACGACCTGGCCGACAAGCTCGACGCACTGCCAGAACACGACTACCAGGGCCTGTGCCCCGCTCCTGACACGTCCCCGTCGTCACGCGATCCGGCATGCAAGGCGTGCCATATCCTCACGGCTGCGGCGCAGAGGCTGCGGAGTGACAGGGAAGATGCGGAGCGCCTGGACTGGCTGCAATCGCAACTCGCGCATGCGGGCTGGACCATTTCGCGCGGCACCGACATCCGCGCCGCCATCGACACAGCACGCAACAACCCTGGAGAGGCGGGATGAACCAATACACCGCAATCGTTGCAATCGTCGCATTTGCTCTGGTGTGCTCTGTCGCCGCAGAACTTGGCGCAATGCGCAGTGACGCTGCCGCAGGCAAGTCGTATACCTGCATTCAGCGAAACCCTGGGTGGCTGATGGATAAGAAATACGCATGCACGGCTGAAGAATGGCGCGCGCAGCAGGTCAAGTCAGGAGCCCCAGCATGACCACCCCCATGGACAACCCTGGAGAGGCGGGATGAGCACAGGAGACTGGAGCGTTGAATGAGCTGGCTCTTTTCGCGGGCGCTGGTGGAGGCATCCTTGCGGGCAAGGCCCTCGGGTGGCGCTGCGTGTGCGCCGTCGAGGTCAAGCCCTACCCAGCAGGCGTTCTCGTGGCCCGGCAAAACGACGGAAGCCTTGAGCCTTTCCCGATATGGGATGACGTGCGAACCTTTGACGGACGACCATGGCGCGGCCGTGTTGATGTGGTGTCTGGAGGGTTCCCGTGCACAGACATCAGCAGCGCAGGCAAGAAGACCGGCATCGAGGGCGCAGCAAGCGGACTGTGGGTGGAAATGGCCCGAATCGTTCGCGAGGTGGAACCGCGCTTCGTCTTCGTGGAGAACGCGGCAGCTCTCGTTGTCCGGGGACTCGACCGTGTTCTCTCAGACCTGGCCGACATGGGGTTTGATGCTCGATGGGGAGTGCTTGGATCTGACGACATTGGCGCCGATCACGGCAGGCAAAGAACCTGGATCGTGGCCGACGCCTTGCCATGGGTCGAGCCACTGGGGCGGTACTTTCCAGGAAGTCGGCGGCAGCAAGAACAAGCTCCGCAACTCGCCGATCGGGAAGCTGTATGTGAACCCGGCTTTCTGGGAAAGCCTCATGGGATGGCCGATCGGATGGACCGCCTTAGAGCCATTGGCAACGGCCAAGACCCGCGAGTCGCCGCTACAGCTTGGCGCCTCCTCAGCGACTGAACTGGAGCCAGCATGACCACCCCCATGGACCCCACCCCCTCGCGCGAGGCGCCTGCGGTCACGCCAGAAACGCTTCGTCAACTGTGGCGCGACGCTGGCGGCCGGTTCCACGGGCCGCGCGTGGAGACCGGGACGATGCCCGAAACGCTGCTGCTGGCGATGCTGGCCGAATGCGTGCCGGCGCTGGAGAACGCGAAGCGCACCAGGGGCTCGCTGCTGTCGATCGTCTGGAGGCATCAAGGTGCTTCGTCCGGCGTTGGCCAAGACGCTCGCAGGGTGCTTGGCCTCGGACCATTCGATCGGCTCACTGAAGCCGATGTGGAACTCGCCAAGTGGCACGAAGCAACCAAGGGGCAATCATGACCCATTCGGAAATCTCGAACACCTCGCGCGAGGAAGCGATACAGGAGTGCTTGCGGCGGATTTGGCGCTGGGGCGATGCCCTGGCGCGCTATCACGCGGCCGGCGGATCGAGCAGCAACCCGCGGAAGGGCCTGGCTGGCGAATGCAACGAGACCTACGCTGCCGCTGAATCCGCCATCAGGGCGCTTGCCGCACAGCCTGCGCCGCGCGATTCCGGCCGCGAGCGTTATATCTCTGACATGCACGACACGT
>CBIHQA010000649.1:0-2349 GCA_966211475.1 uncultured Neisseriales bacterium | reverse complement strand
ATTGCGGGGTGCCCGGGCCTTTCAGCTCGCAATCCGCATCCACCTGGAACAGCTGGGTATCCTGGTCCGGCGTTAGCAGCAGGTCGGCCATGCGGGCGGCGGGCGATTGCTCCGCGTCCGGGCGCTTGAGCTTGATGTCCGGGTGGCATTGCAGCAGCGCGCTGATCAGCGCTTCCGCCATCGCCAGATTGCCAGCGTCCACCGCCATCCAGCCGCTTTGCGGGTCCAGCATCGCGGTGACGCGGCGGCGGCGGGTGAAGGCCTGCGGCAGCAGCTCGTCGGTGATCTGGTCCTTCAGCGTCTGCTTTTCCTTGCGGCCGACGCGACGGGCCTCCTTGGCCTCGATGTCACTGATCCGCTCGTCGAGCAGCTCGTTGACCACCGTGGCGGGCAGCAGCTTCTCTTCGATCTGCAGCGACACCCACAGCGCATCGCCCGCAGCACGGGCCAACGCTTCACCACCGAAGGGCGGGACGAAGCCATGATGCTGGCGGTCCAGCCGGCCGCAGCCGGTAAACGGCAGGCTAGCCAGCTTGTCGGACAGTTTCTCGGCGGAAGGCAGTTCGGATTCGAGGCGGAATAGTTGCAGGTTGCGGAACCACATGGAGGAACACCAGAAAAACGGGAAAGGAAGGGCGCGATTGTACTGCATGCTGCCCGCTTCGTAGATCCCGCCTGGTCGAAGAACGTTCCCGGCAACGCGAGCGGTTGTCGATTCGGGTTAGAATCGTCGCTTGTCCGCCTGCGCCACCATGGAACCCTTCGACCTCGACTCCTTCCTCAAGAACCTGCCGCTGCTGCCCGGCGTGTATCGCATGCTGGATCGCGACGGCAACGTGCTGTACGTCGGCAAGGCCAAGGCGCTCAAGAATCGGGTCAGTTCCTACTTCCAGAAGCAGGGGCATTCGCCGCGCATCCAGCTGATGGTGGCCCAGGTCGCCCGCATCGAGGTGACGGTGACCCGCAGTGAGGCCGAAGCGCTGCTGCTGGAAAACAACCTCATCAAAGGGCTGCGGCCGAAGTACAACATCGTCTTCCGCGACGACAAGAGCTATCCCTACATCCTGCTCACCGGCCATGCCTTTCCGCGGCTGGCGTCCTACCGGGGTGGGCTGGACCGTAAGCACCAGTATTTCGGCCCCTATCCCAGCGCCTGGGCGGTGCGCGAGAGCATCAACCTGATCCAAAAGATCTTCCGGCTGCGCACCTGCGAAGACACCGTGTTCCAGAACCGGTCGCGCCCCTGCCTGCTGTACCAGATCAAGCGTTGCACCGGCCCCTGTGTCGGGCTGATCTCGCCGGAGGACTACCGCGAGGACGTGAATGCCGCCCGTCTGCTGCTCGAAGGCAAGCAGAAGGACGTGGTCGACCGGCTCACCCGGCAGATGGAAGCCCACGCCGAACAGCTGGAGTTCGAACAAGCAGCGACCCTGCGCGACCAGATCCAGCAGATCCAGCTGGTGCAGGAAAAGCAGTTCGTCTCCAGTAACGTGTCGCAGCTCGACACTGACGTGATCGCGGTGGCGGTGAAGGGCGGCATGGCCTGCGTGAACCTGACCATGATCCGCGGCGGCCGCCACCTGGGGGACAAGTCCTTCTTCCCCGGCGACATCACCGAGGGCACGGCCGAGACGGAAGTGCTGGAAGCCTTCCTGTTGCAGCATTACAGTGAAATGACACCCCCGCCGCTGGTGGTGGCGAGCCCGGCGCCGGAAGAGGGTGGCTGGAATGAACTGCTGTCCGAACAGGCCGGTCGCAAGGTCAGGCTCAACACCAACCCGAACGGCGAACGCCGCGTCTGGCTGCAGATGGCGCAGAAGAACGCGCAGCTGGCGCTGGAGCAGCGACTGCTGTCGAAGAGCGCCCAGGACGCTCGGTTGACCGCGTTGATCGACGCGCTCAACTTGGCGCCGCAGACGCAGCGCATCGAATGCTTCGACATCAGCCATACGATGGGTGAAGCAACGGTGGCGTCCTGCGTGGTGTACGACCGGCTGTCGATGCAGCCGTCGGAATACCGGCGCTTCAACATCAGCGGCATCGAACCGGGCGACGACTATGCCGCCATGCGACAGGCGCTGACCCGGCGCTATGGCAAGATCGCGGCAGGCGAGGGCAAGTTGCCCGACCTGCTGTTGATCGATGGCGGCACCGGCCAGGTCAACGTGGCGCTGGAAGTGCTGAACGAGGTCGGCCTGCCGGACCTGGAAGTGGTCGGCGTGGCCAAGGGCGAAGAGCGCAAGCCGGGCCTGGAAACCCTGATCCTGCCGCGCCATGGTCTGAGCGTGAACATGCAGCCGGATGCGCCGGCCCTGCACCTGATTCAGACAGTGCGCGACGAGGCGCACC
>CBIHQA010000648.1:0-2354 GCA_966211475.1 uncultured Neisseriales bacterium | reverse complement strand
AATAAATAGGGCTCCTGGTAAGAGTTCCACAGCTTGGTTCACGAGTGGGGGTACAAAGCAAGCGATGACTCTGGGGGGAGGCATCGTGCGTTTTGTACCCTTCTTTTTTTGAGCCATGCTTGAGTAAACGGAAATCCGCCTTGGGCGCACGTAGCAATCCGCTGACGTGTGCCCTGGGCACAAACGAAGACCGCATCCCGGGTCGTCGTTGATGCAAAGTAGTGTGTTGTACTTGGCCCGCCCCGGGACAGATTCCCAGACTGTCCGGGCCGCCCCGCAGACCTAAACCAAGATGAGGAGGCGCGCCACACGGGCGCGAGACCATATGTTCCGCAACACCAAGATCGTCGCTACCCTGGGCCCGGCCAGCAGTTCCCCGGACGTGCTCGAACGCATGCTCCAGGCGGGCGTCAACGTTGTCCGCATCAACTTCTCCCACGGCTCCGCCGAAGACCACACCGCCCGCGTGCTGCTGGTGCGCGAAATCGCCACCCGCCTCGGGCTGGACGTCGGCGTGATGGCCGACCTGCAAGGCCCCAAGATCCGCATCGGCGTGTTCGGCAATGGCAAGGTCCAGCTCGCCCCGGGCCAGCACTTCATCCTCGACGCCAACTGCAAGGAAGGCGACGAGCAGCGCGTCGGCCTCGATTACAAAGAGCTGATCAACGACGTGGTCGCCGGCGATACCCTGCTGCTGGACGACGGCCGCATCGAGATGCGCGTGGAAGAAGTCCGCGCCAGCCAGATCCATTGCACCGTGGTGCACGGCGGCGTGCTGTCCAACAAGAAGGGCATCAACAAGCTGGGCGGCGGCCTCTCGGCTCCGGCGCTGACCGGCAAGGACATGGAAGACATCAAGACCGCGGTCGCCTTCGAGGCCGACTACATCGCGGTGTCCTTCCCGAAGAACGGCGGTGACATGTACATGGCCCGCGAACTGATGCGCGCGGCCGGCGGCCATGCGCTGATGATCGCCAAGGTGGAACGCACCGAAGCCCTGCGCGACAACCTGGAAGACCTGCTGGAAGCCTGCGACGGCGTGATGGTCGCCCGTGGCGACCTGGCGGTGGAAATCGGCGATGCCGCCGTGCCGGCCGCGCAGAAGAAGCTGATCCGCCTGGCCCGCGAATACAACAAGCTGTCGATCACCGCCACCCAGATGATGGAATCGATGATCAGCAGCCCGGTGCCGACCCGCGCCGAAGTGTCCGACGTCGCCAACGCGGTGCTGGACGGTACCGACGCGGTGATGCTGTCGGCCGAGACCGCCAGCGGCAGCTACCCGGTCGAGACGGTCGCCGCCATGTCGCGCATCTGCGTGGAGGCCGAGAAGTCCCACGAAGTGACGCTGGACAGCGATTTCCTGAACCGCACCTTCACCCGCATCGACCAGTCGATCGCCATGGCGGCGCTGTTCACCGCGCATCACCTGAAGGTGAAGGCGATCGCCACACTGACCGAATCCGGCTCCACTGCCCTGTGGATGAGCCGCCTGAACGCCGGCGTGCCGATCTATGCGCTGACCCCGCGCGAAGCGACCCGTCGTCGCCTGAGCCTGTACCGCGACGTGCGCACCCTGCTGCTGGACGGCAACCACGAGGACCGCGATGCGATCCTGGCGGCGGCCGAAGCCAAGCTGCTGGAAGCGGGCGTGGTGCAGACCGGCGACCTGATCGTGATCACCAACGGCGAGCCGATCGGCAAGCCGGGCGGCACCAACACCATGAAGATCGCGCGGGTGGGATTCGGCGAAGTGGAACTGCCGAAGCCGAAGAAGCGTCGCGGGTAAGGTTGTAACCGTAGGTTGGGGTGAGCCGAAGGCGAACCCCAACGGCACTGTTTCTTAAGCGCTTCGCGCGGCCAACAGCGTTGGGGCGGGGGGCCGTCCCGCAGCCGGGATACTTTCTTTGCTTTTCCAAAGAAAGTATCCAAAGAAAGGAGCCCCTGCGCCGCGCCCCTTCGGGGTTCCCTGCGCTACTCGCTCAAGCGGGCGGTGGACCAACTCGCCCTGGCGGCCCACACAAAACGTGGACCACTGCGGAGCTCAAACACGGTCCACCTTTTCTCCCGCTTGAGCGGAGTTGTGACCGAAGGAAATCCCCTTGCGGGACTCGGCGCTTGCAAAGGGGTTACTTAGCCACTGCTGTGCGCTTCGCGCCCTGCGCCCTATGAAAGGCGGGAACCGGACGTGTGCGTAGGTTGGTGCTGAGCGTAGCGAAGCCCAACAAACCCCGGGTGCTACGTTACCCCGTTGCGTTTGGCTCCCAGGCGCTATCTCGCCGACAAACGAATGGTCAAATCATGAAAACCATCGCCCTGATCGCCCACGACCGCAAGAAGCCCGACATCGTCGC
>CBIHQA010000647.1:0-2357 GCA_966211475.1 uncultured Neisseriales bacterium | reverse complement strand
AGGCCGTGCGCCAAGTTCTTAGCGGCTTGCCGCTTAGAACTGGCCATGCAGAGCTAGAACTCCGGCTCAAAACGCTTTTGGCCGCGCGGCAGCGCCAAACACCAGCCCCGCAACCAATCTACGAATAAAAAAGACCGCCGGCCAGGCCGAAGCCCAACCAGCGGACACGAGGGGTCAGGCGGAGAAAGCCTGGATACCAGTCTGCGCACGCCCAAGGATCAACGCATGAATGTCATGCGTCCCCTCATACGTGTTGACCGCTTCCAGGTTCATCACATGTCGGATCACGTGGAACTCGTCGGAAATCCCATTGCCACCGTGCATGTCACGAGACACACGGGCAATGTCCAACGCCTTGCCACAATTGTTGCGCTTGATCAGCGAGATCATTTCCGGCGCGCCCTGGCCAGCATCGATCAGGCGCCCCACCTGCAGGGCGGCCTGCAGGCCCAGCGCGATTTCGGTCTGCATATTGGCCAGCTTCAGCTGCACGATCTGGTTGGCAGCCAGCGGACGGCCGAACTGCTTGCGGTCCAGCGTGTACTGGCGGGCGGCGTGCCAGCAAAACTCCGCGGCGCCCATCGCACCCCAGGCGATGCCGTAGCGCGCCTTGTTCAGGCAGCCGAACGGCCCCTTCAGGCCCTTCACATTCGGCAGCAGGTTAGCGGCCGGCACGAACACCTCATCCATCACGATTTCGCCGGTGATGGAGGCACGCAGGCTGAACTTGCCTTCGATCTTCGGGGCCGACAGGCCCTTCATGCCCTTGTCCAGGATGAAGCCGCGAATCTCGCCCGCATCATCCTTCGCCCACACCACGAACACGTCGGCGATTGGCGAATTGGTGATCCACATCTTGGCGCCGGACAGCTGATAGCCGCCGTCCACCGACTTGGCGCGGGTAATCATGCTGCCCGGGTCGGAACCGTGGTTCGGCTCGGTCAGGCCGAAGCAGCCCACCCATTCGCCGGTCGCCAGCTTCGGCAGGTACTTCTGCTTTTGTTCTTCGGAGCCATAGGCGTAGATCGGGTACATCACCAGCGAGCTCTGCACGCTCATCGCGGAACGGTAGCCGGAGTCGACGCGCTCCACTTCGCGGGCAATCAACCCGTAGGAAACGTGGTTCAGGCCGGCACAGCCGTAGCCTTCGATGGTGGCACCCAGAAAGCCCAGCTCACCCATCTCGCTGAGGATTTCGCGGTCGAAATGCTCGTTGCGATTGGCCTCCAGCACGCGCGGCATCAGCCGTTCCTGACAGTAGGCATAGGCGGCTTCGCGCACCATGCGCTCGTCCTCGGTCAGTTGCTGGGACAGCAGCAGCGGGTCTTCCCACTGGAACGGGGCACGGCTCATCGTCTGGTCTCCACTAAGTTCCGCATTGCGGAATAATGTTTCACTATGCGAACCATGGTAAATCGGGGGAGGGAAAATGTAAAGCGCACCCGGCGACAGGGATTTACGTCAACGAGACATGAATGGCCGGATTCCGGGCCGCCCTGCGGCAACCCCGCCAATGGCCGCTAGAATCAGGAACAACACCCTTCGAGCCTCACCATGGAAAACAGCTTTATCTCCGCCACCATCCTGTTGCTGCTGGTCACCGACCCGGTCGGCAATATCCCCATCTTCATCAGCGCGCTACGCACCGTGCCGGAGGAACGCCGGGTAAAAATCATCGTGCGCGAGGTGTCCATCGCCTTCGGCGTGCTGCTCGCCTTCCTGTTCTTTGGCAGCAACTTCCTGCGGCTGATGCACCTGTCGGAGACATCGCTCGGCATCGCGGGCGGCGTGATCCTGTTCCTGATCGCCCTGCGGATGGTCTTCCCCCATCCGGATGGGGTGTTCGGTGACGCGACCGACCATGAGCCTTTCATCGTGCCGCTGGCGATCCCCGCCGTGGCCGGGCCTTCCGCACTGGCGACGGTGATGTTGCTCTCCTCGCGCGAACCGGCCCGAATCTGGGAATGGGTCGGCGCGCTGTGCGTGGCGATGCTGGTTTCCGCCGTGGTGCTGGGATTTGCCGCGCCCATTCAACGCTTCCTGGGCGAGCGGGCCGTCACCGCGGCGGAGCGGCTGATGGGGTTAATCCTCACCGCCATCGCGGTGGAAATGCTGCTCAACGGGATCGTCGATTTCGCCAGGCAGGCGCACTTAATTCCTGGATAGACGCAGCTTCGTAGGGCGGAATCCCGCAAGGGAACTTGCTACGCGGCGAAGCCAGCGCCTTCCGCCATTGAAGGGCGATGTTCCTGTATCGAACGAGACGCATCAGTGGCGGAAGGCTCTACGCTTTTCCGTCCTACGCCCCCCTCGCGGTGCCCTTCCTCCGTTTACACAGCTTTACAAACCCTCCACAT
>CBIHQA010000646.1:0-2362 GCA_966211475.1 uncultured Neisseriales bacterium | reverse complement strand
CTCGTCGATCTTGGCCTGGGCGCGCTCTGCATCGATGCGGCCGGCCTGGATCAGCGCCTCAGCGTACAGTTCACGCGTGGTGCGCTGCTTGCTGATCTGCTGGTACATCAAAGGCTGGGTGCCGTTCGGCTCGTCGGCCTCGTTGTGGCCGCGGCGGCGGTAGCAGACCAGGTCGATGACCACGTCACGCTTGAACTGCATGCGGTAGTCGATGGCCAGCTGGGTCACGAACAGCACGGCTTCCGGGTCGTCGCCGTTCACGTGCAGGATCGGCGCCTGGATCATCTTGGCAACGTCGGTGGCGTACTCGGTGGAGCGCGCGTCCAGCGGGTTGCTGATGGTGAAACCAACCTGGTTGTTGATCACGATGTGCACGGTGCCGCCGGTCTTGAAACCGCGGGTCTGCGACATCTGGAAGGTTTCCATGACCACGCCCTGGCCGGCGAATGCTGCGTCGCCGTGGATCGAGATCGGCAGTACCTTGTCGCCAACGGTGTCGTTGCGGCGGTCCTGACGGGCGCGCACCGAACCCTCGACCACGGGCGAGACGATTTCCAGGTGGGACGGGTTGAACGCCATGGCCAGGTGCACTTCGCCACCCGGGGTCATCACGTTCGAGGAGAAGCCCTGGTGATACTTCACGTCACCGGAGCCCAGCTCGTTCATCTTCTTGCCTTCGAACTCGTCGAACAGCTCGCGCGGGTTCTTGCCGAAGGTGTTCACCAGGACGTTCAGGCGGCCACGGTGGGCCATGCCGATCACGACTTCCTTGGTGCCGTAGGAGCCGGAACGCTGGATCATCTCGTCCAGCATCGGGATCAGGCTTTCGCCGCCTTCGAGGCCGAAACGCTTGGTGCCCGGGTACTTGGTGCCCAGGTACTTTTCCAGGCCCTCACCGGCGGTCACGCGCTCGAGCAGGTGGGCCTGCACGTCAGCGGAAAACTCCGGACGGCCGCGCACGCTTTCCAGGCGCTGCTGGAACCAGCTGCGCTGTTCGGAGTCGACGATGTGGGTGAACTCGGCGCCAATGGTGCGACAATATGTCTTCTGGAGCGCCTCGAAGATCTCGCGTAGGCTCGCCTCCTCTTTGCCGATGAACAGGTCGCCGGCACGGAAGGTCGTATCAAGATCGGCATTGGTCAAGCCGTAGTGATTGATCGACAGGTCTACGGGCGCAGGACGCTGCCACAACCCCAACGGGTCGAGCTTGGCAGCCTGATGGCCGCGCATACGATAGGCCTGGATCAGTCGCAGAACTTCAACCTGCTTCTTCTCGTGTTCACTGCTCACGCTCCCGGCGGATACCGGTTGGGCGCGGCGCTGGTTCTTTGCCAGCAGTACGAAATGGTCGCGGATTGTCGAGTGCGATACATCGGTAGCGGTGCTGCCGTCGGCGGGCAACTTCTGGAAGTAGGTGCGCCACTCTTCTGGCACAGCGTTAGGGTCGTGCAGGTAGAGCTCATAAAGCTCTTCCACATATGCAGCGTTACCACCTGAAAGGTGGGCGCTTTCCCACATGCGCTGCATCACGCTTTCTTGCATGCTTGGTCACCCTCGGTTAGGGGACTGATCGGCGAGAGCCACAGCAAACCTGGAAAAGTCCGAATACAGCGACTGAACCACGCCACTTGGATCCTGCTGATTTTCCGGGTACCAGCCCGGAAAGCCCCTGCTGGTCTCATATCTTCATAGGTAATGAACGCGGGCTTTGTGAGCCCTTGTTCGGGTTTTACCTCAGTGCGGGCTCACCACCCGCACCTCGGCTTACTGCAGGTACAACACTTTGTATCAGGTGCCGCTTTGCAGCAGCATGTTACGTACGTGGCCGATTGCCTTGGTCGGGTTCAGACCTTTAGGGCAAACGTTGACGCAGTTCATGATCCCGCGGCAGCGGAATACGCTGAACGGGTCATCCAGGGACGCCAGGCGCTCCTGGGTCTTGGTGTCGCGGCTGTCGGCCAGGAAGCGATAGGCCTGCAGCAGTGCAGCGGGGCCCAGGAACTTGTCCGGGTTCCACCAGAACGACGGGCAGGAAGTCGAGCAGCACGCGCACAGGATGCACTCGTACAGGCCGTCCAGCTTGTCGCGGTCTTCCGGCGACTGCAGGCGCTCGATGGCCGGTGCCGGGGTGTCGTTCTGCAGGAACGGCTTCACCTTCTCGTACTGCTTGTAGAAGATGCTCATGTCGACGACCAGGTCACGAATGACCGGCAGGCCCGGCAGCGGACGCAGAACCAGCTTGTTGCCCTTCACCACCGCCGACAGCGGGGTGATGCCGGCCAGGCCGTTCTTGCCGTTCATGTTCATGCCGTCGGAACCGCAAACGCCTTCACGGCAGGAGCGAGGGTACGAGACACCTTCG
>CBIHQA010000645.1:0-2377 GCA_966211475.1 uncultured Neisseriales bacterium | reverse complement strand
GCGGGAACTGCGGCTCTCGTAGGTTGGTGCTGAGCGAAGCGAAGCCCAACAAACCCCGGTTTCCACGCCGTCCCGTTGGGCTTCGCTTCGCTCAACACCAACCTACCAAAAGCACCATGCGACCTAGACCGCCCCTCACGAACTCGGCGTCGTCTGCTTCAACAAATCCTCTTCCGCCCGCAGCTCCTTCAGCCGCGCCTCGATCGCCGATTGGCGGTAGAAATCGTTGTCCTTGGCCTTGAGTGCCAGTTGCAGCTGCTGGATCGCGTCCTGCAAGCGCCCCTGCCGGTAGTAGTACTCCGCCTGCGCCTGCTGGCTGGCGGAATCCTTGCCTTGCTGGGCGTAGCCTTCGGCCAGTAGCTCAAAGTAAGGCGCTGCGGTGCGCGAGTCTGCCAGGTGGTCGATGCCGGATTGGGCCTGCTTAACAGCCTCGGCTGCATTC
The DNA here is from genome assembly GCA_966211475.1 of uncultured Neisseriales bacterium. Classification (GTDB taxonomy): domain Bacteria; phylum Pseudomonadota; class Gammaproteobacteria; order Burkholderiales; family Leeiaceae; genus Leeia. The sequence continues at coordinate 1,935 of CBIHQA010000645.1, read as the reverse complement.
TTTTGCCGCAGCCGCGCCTTGATCAGCCCCAGTTGCAAGCCGATCTGCCCCGGGTTACGGGCCAGCCCATCCTGGTACAGCTTCACCGCCCGGGCGGCATCGCCCTGGTCAAGTGCGAGCTGGCCGGCCAGGCTGTCCATCATCGGGGAAGCGAGCTTCTTGCGCGCTTCTGCCAGCGCTTGTTCCGAGGCCGCGTACTGATGGTCGCGCCACAGCGCCACGGCCAGACCGTAGCGGCTGGCACCTTCCGAGTTGTACTTGTGGTCGTTCAGCGCCTGCTTGTAGTAGTTGATGCGTTCCTTGGCGTTGCCACTCAGGGCGCGTAGGCGTTCCCGTACCAGGTGGAATTCCGGCGAGTCGGCCACCTGCTTGTAGGGGTACTGGTTGGCCCGGTTCTGCGATTCCGCGATGCGAGCCGAATCCAGCGGGTGAGTGCGCAGGTAGACCGGGGCATTGTTCTCATAGACCCGGTTGGCCCGTTCCAGCCGGCCGAAGAAGGTCGGCATCGCGCGGGGGTCGAAGCCGGCGCTGGCCAGGATGCCAATGCCGACGCGGTCCGCTTCGTATTCGTTCTCGCGGGTGAAGTTAAGCGTGTTCTGGATGGCTAGCGCTTGCGAGGTGGCGATGGCCGCCTCCGGCACCTGGCTGTTGCCGCGAGCAGCCAGCATGGCGGCGGCCAGCAGGGCGAGCGGCAGCCAGCGGTTCTGCTGCTGCTTTTCCAGCATGCGCGCCAGGTGGCGCTGCACCACGTGGGAGATTTCGTGCGCCAGGACGGAGGCCAGTTCGCTTTCGCCCTGGGTGCCCATGATCAACCCGCTGTGCACCCCGATGTAGCCGCCGGGCATGGCGAAGGCGTTTAGCGTGGGGTCGTCCACCAGGAAGAACTCGAATCGCTGTCGGTTATCCGGGCTGGCGGCCACCAGGCGCTGGCCCAGGCGATTGAGGTAATCGACAGCTTCCGGGTCGTCGATCACGTCGCGGGCCATACGGATATCGCCCATCACCTGGTCACCGATCGCCTGTTCCTGCTGTCGTGACAGGACGGCTTCGCTGGTGTTGCCCAGGTCGGGCAGATCGAGGGCGTAGACCAGTACGGGCTGGATGGCCAGGTGTCCGGCCAGCAAGAGAGGGAGCAGTCGGCGCATCAAACTATGATAAAGGCTTCCGATGGCAGTTCCTATTGCATGTCGAGGTCGTTTACACTCACGACTAGTTTGTTTTGCTGCCCGGAGACATGGGCAGCTGGCTGCCGCATGGCCGCTGTAATGCGTGCGCCGTCCGCTTTCGCCACCCTCTCCCCCCGCTCGACCCGGGCTCCGTGCCCCCGGTGGTTCCCCGGCAGGAACACCCGGCACGATTGCCCGTCCCAGGTACAGGACTTCGGAGTTACCTCATGAGCCGCATCCGCCGCATTGCCGATTTCGGCCAGCAAGTCTGGCTGGACAACCTGTCGCGTCACCTGCTGGAAAGCGGGCAACTGAAGCACTGGATCGACGAGGACGCCATTGCCGGCGTCACCTCCAACCCCGCCATCTTCTTCAACGCCATCAGCAAGGACGCGCACTACCAGGCTGATCTCGCCCGCTTGAAGACGACCGAGCCGGACGCCGAGCGCCGTTTCGAGAAGCTGGTGTTGCCGGACATCCAGGCCGCTTGCGATCTGCTGCGTCCGCTGTACGACGCCAGCAACGGCGACAAGGGCTATGTGAGCTTCGAGGTCTCGCCAACGCTGGCACAGGACGCCGCCGGCACCTTTGCCGCTGCGCAGCGCCTATGGGCCGAGATCGGCCGGCCGAACGCGATGATCAAGATCCCGGCCACCAAGGCGGGCCTGACCGCGATCCGCGATTCCATCGCCGCCGGCATCAACATCAACGTCACGCTGATGTTCTCGCCGCAGCACCTCGACGACGTGTTCGACGCCTACCTGGCCGG
>CBIHQA010000644.1:0-2380 GCA_966211475.1 uncultured Neisseriales bacterium | reverse complement strand
CAGCATCGCGCCCATGAAATAGGCGGTGTCCGGCTCAGGGACGGGTGTGGTGAAGTTGGCGGCCAACGGATGGTCCAGATCCACGTTGAAGAACCAGCGGAATGAGCCATGCGTGCGGGACAAGTCCAATGGACCGGCATGCAGGGTGGAGATATCCAGACCGGAGAAAAAGGCATTGGGAGCCCCGGCCAGCGTGAGCCACATCTCCCCTCCGTGCGGAGACCCTGCCCAGATGCTGACTTCCTGCCCCGTAGCGGTATTGCGGAGCTCGATTTCGTTGCTCCAGCCCTGCGTGTAGCGGTCAGGACCGCTAGGCGTTGTGAAGTGCATATCCAGCATCTGGCTGTCGCTAGTCTGGAAGAATGAATAGAGCGCATGCGACACGCCATCGGTCGACCAGAGCTGGAATCTCGACATGTCGATGTTGAACAGGAAGCTCGTCGGGCCAGGCAGCGGAACCGCAAGGCTGGGGTCAGCATACGACCCGATGCCCGATACGGAACCGGACAGGATGGCTGCCGATGCAGAACCTGCGGTCCCAAGCAGTGCAAGGACGGCAGCAGGAAGGATCAATCGGTGCAGTTTCACGAGGGTTTCTCCAAAAGATGGCGGCTGAACACCGACGCCCTCCCCCTCGCAAGCGTTCGCCGATTCAGATGGGTAGAGATGCACCACGTCCCGAGATAGGTTCCCCGGCGTGTCGGGCCTCTACCGAGCTCAACAATTTATTTGTCATATTCTTTTGTCCTTATATCACGGAGCGGATTGCCGCAACAAATCTCCGACGGCATTTCAAACCCAGGCACGGTCCACGGCTAATATGAGAAACGGGGAGACGGCCGGAGCAGCCAACAATGCACTCCAGTGGATGGTTGATTACATTTTTCGCAGGCATCTCGGCAGCAACACCGGTCACCCTGAAACTGGGTTACGGTGATCTGCCTTCCCCACCCTATTTCTATGGAACCGGGAACGACACCCCCGCGAACCCAGGCATCGCCGTCACCCTGGCCCGGCAAGTGGCCGCCTCATGCGGGTTGACACTCGTCCTGTCGCGCTGGCCAAACAATCGGCTCTATGAACTGATGCGTCAGGGGGACCTGGACGCAGGCTTCATGTATTCGTACCGGGAGGAGCGGCGAACCTTCGGCGTGTACCCCATGCAGGGTAATCAACCGGACAACCGCTATCGCATTACGACGCTTACCTACTCGTATTACGCACGGCGCGATACCGCTCCTGCCTGGGATGGTGTGAAGCTGGTCCCAACCCGCCCCGTGGGTGCCAACATGGGCTGGTCCATCGTGGCCGATTTGCGCGCACAAGGACTACCGGTGGAAGAGGCTACCTCTACGGACGCCAACTTCCGCAAGCTGAGCGCAGGGCGCATCGATGCCGTTGCCATTCAAGAGCATATTGGCGACGCCTACCTCGAACGTCATCCCGAACTGTCGCTCACCAAGCTGATACCGCCCATTTCGACCAAGGACTATTACATCATCTTCAGTCACGCCTGGTTCCATCACCATTCGGACACCGCTGTCTGCATCTGGGAACAGTTCGGCAAATTGCGCGAAAGCACGCTGCCGGGACTGCTGCGGGAAAGTGCCGACAAAGATTGACGGCACGTTGGCCGAGGGACGCCTTCCCCGCTGAACGCTTCTGATCGGCATGCAATGAAAAACGCCACCCCGAGGGGTGGCGTTTCCAAATGCCAGGAAGCGGACGAACCGCTTACTTCAGCATGCCCTTGCTCTTGAGCAGTTCGACCATGGTCGAACCCAGCTCGGCCGGGCTGCGGGTGTAGGCGATGCCGGCCTTTTCGAAGGCGGCGAACTTCTCTTCCGCCGTGCCCTTGCCACCGGAGATGATGGCGCCAGCGTGGCCCATGCGCTTGCCCTTCGGGGCGGTCACGCCAGCGATGTAGCCCACGATCGGCTTGGTCACGTACTGCTTGGCGAACTCGGCCGCTTCTTCTTCCGCGGTACCGCCGATTTCACCGATCATGATGATCGCGTCGGTGTTCGGATCGTCCTGGAACAGCTTCAGGGCGTCGATGTGGCTAGTACCCGGGATCGGGTCGCCGCCGATGCCGATGCAGGTGGACTGGCCCAGACCGGCCGCGGTGGTTTGCGCCACGGCTTCGTAGGTCAGCGTGCCGGAGCGGGACACGATGCCAATGCGACCCGGCTTGTGGATGTGCCACGGCATGATGCCGATCTTGCACTCGCCTGGGGTGATGATGCCGGGGCAGTTCGGGCCGATCAGGCGGGAACCGCTGGCTTCGACGTAGCGCTTCACCTGCAGCATGTCCAGGGTCGGCACGCCTTCGGTGATGCAAACCACCAGCTTCACGCCGGCATCCACCGCTTCCAGGATG
>CBIHQA010000643.1:0-2390 GCA_966211475.1 uncultured Neisseriales bacterium | reverse complement strand
CCGGGAAGCCCTGATCCAGAATCGCAGGCCAGGGAAGAGGTGGGAGAGGGCATGCAGATGTCCGGTGGCTTGCTTGCCCGTACCGATCAGCAGCACGTTGGAGGGTGGTATTGGGCTCAGTGCCCGTATGCCGAGCGCCGTGATCACGGCTGTGCGGCGGGCAGTGACGGTGGGGCCGTCGAGAATGAACAACGGCCGGCCGGTGGGTGTGTCGTAGACGGTGACCTGGCCATGGATGGTGGGGAGCCCGCTGGCCGGGTTGCCGGGGTTAACGTTGACCAGCTTGTGGATGGCGATGTCGCTGGCACAGGCAGGCATGGACAGCATCACGCCATGGTTGGCGAGCGGGACGACCTGCCGTTCGGGGCTGACGATCTCGCCTCGACCATATTCCAGGCTGGCGGTTTCCAGCGCGCGCATCAAGGCGGTGTAGTCCAGCAGGGCTGCGGTTTCTTCCGCATCGAAGACGCGCAGCGTGCCCGAATGGGCAATGGACGGGTGAGAGTCGGACATTCGGGGCTCCGTGTCTGTCTGGTAAATTTGGTGACCGGTTGACTGGGCTCGACCGAGTAAGCCCATCGCTGCGATTTAAATTACCTTTGTTTTGGTCATCATTCAACCGGAAGTCTCATTGTGGTCCGCGGAATTGGTTGTTTTTGACTACGATGCTGCGTAAACTGGTTCGATCTTAAACCGGTTCTGGTTCCCGATATGTCACTGGATGCGTCCGGTCAGAGCGATGCCTTCCGACCCAAGCAGATCTATGAACAGGTGGCCGAGCAAATCCGCTCGGAAATCCGCAAGGGTCGATTTGCGCCTACCCAGCGTTTGCCGTCTGAACGGGACTTATCGGTGCAGTTCCGCACCAGCAGGCCAGCTGTGCGGGAGGCGATTGGCGCGCTGCAGAACGAAGGGCTGGTGGTGACCCGACCAGGTTCCGGTACCTACGTGACCGACGCGGCGCCCACCCTGCTTGCCGAAACGCCGGAAGAGAAGCCGGTAACAGCGGACTTCAGCCCGGTCGCCACGCTGGAGGTCCGCTTGATCCTGGAGCCGGCCATCGCAAGGCTGGCAGCAAGGCGTGGCCAGCGCGATCCGGTGGCGGAGCGCTACCTGTCGCAGATGGGCGAGATCCGTGACATCAACGACCCGCAGCAGCAAGCGCTGTGGAGTGAATGCGATCGCATGTTCCATCGCCAACTTGCGGTGATGACCCAGGATGCCCTGCTGATCCGCATAGCGGACGAGGTGGCGGCCAGCATGGACCAGCTGCTATGGCAGCGCCTGCGCGACGACGGCATTTACGATGCAGCGCGCATCCAGCTGTATGTCGCGGAACACCGGCTGATCTACGAGGCAGTGGTCCAGAGGAATGAAGACGCGGCGGCGTTCTACGTGGAACAGCACATCAAGCGTGTTCAGCGCGACATCACCGCCGACTAGCTTTCTTCCCCATTCACCGAATATTGCCAATAGAAGGCCCGAGGCCTCACCGGAGAAATACCATGCAGTCCCCCTATCCTGTCATCGATGTTCTGGACATGCACACCGGGGGCGAGCCCTTGCGCATTGTTCGTGCCGGTTATCCGGAGATTCCCGGCGCCACCATTCTGGACAAGCGTCGTTACGCCCGAGACCACCTGGACCACCTGCGGCGCTTCCTGATGTTCGAACCGCGCGGGCATTACGATATGTATGGCGCGCTGATGGTGGAGCCGAGCCTGCCGGGAGCCGATCTGGCCGTGCTGTTCATCCACAACGAGGGCTACAGCACCATGTGTGGCCATGCGGTGATCGCGCTGGGGCGGTATGCAGTCGACTATGGGCTGGTACCGGTGGTCGAGCCGGTGACGAAGGTCGGCATCGAATGCCCGTGCGGGCTGGTGACAGCCTACGTCGAGGTGAAGGATGGCAAGAGCGGCCGGGTGTCGTTTGATAGTGTGCCGGCCTTGCTGTTTGCCGATGGCCTGACGGTGGATGTACCGGGCGTGGGCAAGATAACAGCCGACGTGAGTTATGGCGGCGCCTTCTATGCATTGGCGGATGCCGCGCAGTTCGGGCTGGATATCCGCACCAGCCCGGTGCGCGACCTGGTGGATGCGGCTACCCGGCTGACTGAAGCGGTGCGGGCCGCATTGCCGCTGAGCCACCCGGAACACAATGATCTCGCCTTTCTGTATGGCAGCATCCTGACTGACGGGCGGACGCAGCCGGAGCAGGGGCCATCGCGCAATGTCTGCGTGTTTGCCGAGGCGGAGGTGGATCGCAGCCCGACGGGGTCTGGCGTAACGGCCCGCATGGCGGCGCGCTTCGCACGGGGCAAGGTTGGCCTGGGGCAGGTCTGCGAGTTCGAAAGTCTGACTGGGGCTGGTTTCCAGGCTCAGGTGTTG
>CBIHQA010000642.1:0-2391 GCA_966211475.1 uncultured Neisseriales bacterium | reverse complement strand
GCCAACGTCCGAACGCTGGCGACGCCGACCCTCAATGCCAAGGTGCTCGCGTTCGACGAGCATTCCTGGGCATTGACGTACAGCGGTAGCCAGTGGTCGTTCACAGTGGCGGATTTCGAGGTGGCGGACCCGACCATCGCGACGACTGCTCTCACGTTTGCCGTCTCCAGCACGGATACCCATGCGGGGAAGAGCAAACCGCTGTCGATGACGCGTTGTCCGGGCACCGACAACGCAATGAATATCCTGCGCTTCACGCCGACCTCAACGGCATTCGTCAAGCGAAAAGGCTGATTCCCTGGGCTGCGGAACACGCGGCCCAAGAGGAAGATGAAATAAAGTCAGAACGGATAACAGGGAAAACATGCCGACCTATCCAACACAACGGCCAGACCTGCTGAAGGCGGTCCGTGATGCAGCGCAAGCCAAGATCAAGACCGGGGGCTTTGCAGATGCCAAGGCGTCCAAGGAAGAGATCGAGCGCATTGGCGGTGAGATTGCCCGCATGCATGGCGGCGTGATTTCCGATGCGCCGATCAAGAGCGATGAGCGCGCCTCGCAGAAAGTAGCGATGGATTACGGCGGCGACTGGCATTCGATCAAGGATCTGGCGCGGATGACCATCGTCGTGCCGACGACCAGCGCGATTGCCCAAGTGGTCGCCCAACTGCGCAACCGCTTCACGGCAAGCCAGGGGCGTGGCTTGTTGCAGATCAAGGAAGTGACGCCGGAGCAGGATCCGTGTGGTTATTCCTCCACCACCGTGTTCGTGCGTACCTCCAACGGCCGTTTCGGCGAGATCCAGGTCAACCTGCCGGAGATCATCTACGCCAAGCAGTCCGCCGATTCGGTGAAGAAGCTGATCGGCGAATCGATGTATATGACCATCAAGGGGAAATACCAGTTGGAAGGTGGACTGGGGCACGCGCTCTACGAGGTCTATCGCGTTGCGCCGGGCACCGAGAAGGCGAAGCAGGCCGCGGAACTCAGCAAGGCCTACTATGCCTATTTTCGCCGGGGTGGGGCCAACCCGTTGGAAGCGAGCCGCATCCTCGAAGCGGTGCGCGGCATGAACTTGCCGCATGCCTGATGGTACGGTCTGCCCGGCCCGCGGCGTGGGCCGGGTGATGCCAACTACCTTCGCCTGTTTCCGGATCAGTGAGATGATCACCTTCCGATTGCCCGCTTTCCTTGCAACCTGTTCCATATGACCCTGACCGCCCCCACCGATACCCTGACGCCGTTCGCGATTTCCAGTTCGATCGGCACCCTGTTCCCACGTACCTTCGTGGCGCAGGAGGAATTGGGCGGCCTGTTTTCGGTGCGGCTGGAGTGCGTAACGGCCAGCTCCGGCATCGCACTGGCCAGCACGGTGGCGCAACATGTGACGCTGACCTTCCGGCTGGACGACAAGCTGCGCTACCTCGACGGTTTATGCAGTGAAATCAGGCAGTTGCCGATGGATGCCGGCTACTACCGCTACGTGCTGGAGCTACGCCCCTGGCTGTGGTTCCTGAAGTTGGCGACCAACAACCGCATCTTTCAGAACCAGTCGGTCACCGACATCGTGAAGGCGGTGTTCTCCGCCCACGGCTACAGCGATATCCAGCTCCAGCTGAACGGCACTTACGACAAGCGCGAATACTGCGTTCAGCACAACGAGACAGACTTTGACTTTGTGTCCCGCTTGCTGGAGGAAGAAGGCATCTTCTACTTCTTCACCCATGCGTCCGGCAGTCATGTGCTTGTGCTGGCTGACAACAACGACGCTTTTCCGGCCAGCCCCAATGCGACCGCCATCCCGTTCCAGCAGTGGGAACTGGAGCGTCGTGACCTGAACGCCATCCGCCACGCCGAGGTCAGCCAGCAGGCGGTCAGCAGCGGATACCGTGCCGAAGACTACGAATTCACCACGCCCACCACGGCGCTGTATGCGCAGGCCCAGGTCGGCACTGGGAGCCTGTCCGTCTACGAATATCCGGGCGGCTATTCGGTGAAGGCCACCGGGGATACCCGCGCCACCAATCGGGTCAACGGGCTGCAGGCGCAGGCCAAGAGGCTGGTTGGCGAGAGCGACTGCCGCTGGCTGGTGCCGGGCCATCATTTCACCCTGAGCGGGCATGACGACGACGGCGTCAACATCGCCTGGGTGGTGACATCGGTGGTGCATGACGGCGGGCAGGAGCTCTACAGCAACCGCTTCGAAGCGATTCCGCTCGATACTACCTATCGGCCCCGGCGACTGACGCCCCGGCCGCGCATCCATACCCAGACCGCGGTCGTGGTCGGCAAGTCGGGCGAGGAAATCTGGACCGACCAGTACGGCCGCATCAAGGTGCAGTTCCATTGGGACCAGGACGGCAAGAACGACGAAAACAGCTCCTGCTGGGT
>CBIHQA010000641.1:0-2392 GCA_966211475.1 uncultured Neisseriales bacterium | reverse complement strand
AGTGGCACCGCGCCGCCCTCGGCGGACAATAGCTCCAACCGCAAGCCCTGCTCCGGTGGAAGAAAGCGCGCTGCGATGCGGAAGATATCCAGCGTGGCCATCACGCTGGAAGGCGTGGCGCCGGGCTGCACGACCAGGGCGAGGCGGTTCATGTCGGTAGGGTTGGTGGCATGGTGGTGCATGGCAGTTTCCGCACGGATTTTGTCAATTCTGCCACTTCCCGCTGGGCCGGGCGCGGCCGATCATGGCTGCTGTGTCCAACCCGATCCGGAGCCAGCATGAGCGTGCAGTTCGACCACCCCGTCCAACAGGAAATCTGGGCCACCGTCCGCGCGATGAACGACGCGTGGACCATCGGCAACCCCGACGACCTGCGCCACTACTTCCACCCCAACATGGTCGCCTTCGCCGCCACCGAACGGCAGTTGATTCAGGGCGGCCCCGCCTGCATCGCCGGCTGGAAAGGCTTCGCCGAATCCACCCGCATCCACCATTGGGCCGAACGGGACCCGGTGATCCATGTGTATGGCGACGCCGCCGTGGTGGCCTACTACTACGAGATCCGCTTCGACATGGGCGGCCAGACCCACGAACTGGGCGGGCGGGACATGTTCTTCTTTGTGCGGGAGGACGGCCGCTGGTGGGCGGCGGCGGACCAGTTTTCGGGGTATCCGGGGTGAGGGGTGGCTGAGCCGGTCATTGACGCAGAGCCCGCTTGGGGACTTACACTGTCCCTCCTGATTGCCTCTGCCTGAGCACCACCATGCTGATCCGCCCCTACCTGGAATCCGACCAGGACGCCGTTGTCACCCTTTGGCAAGAATGCGGTCTGACCCGCCCCTGGAATGACCCGGGCAAGGACATCCAGCGCAAGCTGACGGTCCAGCGGGAATGGTTTCTGGTCGGGACGGTGGAAGAGCGGATCGTGGCCAGCGCCATGGCGGGCTATGACGGCCATCGCGGCTGGGTGAACTATCTGGCCGTATCGCCCGCGCATCGCGGCCAGGGCTTCGGCCGACGGTTGATGCAGCAGATCGAGGCGCTGCTGCACGAAGCCGGTTGCCCGAAGCTGAATCTTCAGGTGCGCAACTCGAATACGGAGGCGTTGGCCTTCTATCGCAAGCTGGGCTATTTGCAGGACGAGGCGGTGTCGCTGGGCAAGCGGTTGATTCCGGACGGGCCGGCAGCCTGACCGTAGCCTGGACGCGTAGCGGCCGGGGAGCCGTCGCAACCCCGGCCGCGATGCGTCCAGGCTACGTAGTGCGTCGGTGCGGCGGCTGGATTCTGGCTTGGTTGGGATATCTGGCTAGTGTGCCGCGGAGGCGGCCTCTTCGTCCGCGATGCGGCTCAGCAAGTCTTTGGCGGCCTGACAGGACGGGTCGTCGTCATCGCCGTCGCAGCCCTTCTTGAGCGCGCGCTTGGCCGCCGGTAGGTCCCGCTTCAGACCCTCACCATGGTAAAGCGCAGCCCCCAGCATGGTGCATCCCCACGGGTCCTGACGATCGCAGGTGGCCCGGTAGGTGCGGTTGGCGCAGGCAAGCTGACGATCACCCTCGGTGTACTGCATACCGGCCGCACGGTTGGTGCAACCCGAGGCAATGCCGTTCTTGCATGCTTGCAGGAACACAGCCTCCGCCTGCTGATTCGCGTCGGGATCCGTCTTGCGCTGTTGAAGCGTCAGGGCCAGGCCGTAACAAGCATTGGCATCCGCGTTGTGGCACTGGTTGATACAGCGCCCGAGGTCCGCCGCGCATCCTTCTCGGTCGTAGTTCAAGCGTTGTTCAACGGGCGGCATGACGTCAGCCGGACAGGCGTCTGCCGGGAACAGCCACGTGGGATGGGTACGCAGATAGGCCAATGCGGCCGGGTTGTCCGCTTCGGGGGCGGGATGGGTGTCCTTCCAGGCGACGATCAACAGCCATCCCAACACGACCGTTGCCGCACAGACCAATGCCCAAGACAACACTTTTCCCCTTCGCACCCGACGTTTCTCCCTGTTCTTGTTGTGTGTATCCGGTCAGACCCGCTGCGTCGTGGCATTGGCAACGGGCGTGGACCGGTAGCGACTCAAACAGCATAATTGTAGAGTCCGCTTAGTCGGTCGGGATAGTGGTGCTGGGCGTTTTTCGCAGCACGCCGACTTTGGGAACAGCGGCGCTTGTATCGGGCCACAATGATCACCAGGGAACAGACAGAAGCCGTTCCATTCCAGAGGTGCCTATGAAGAAGTTGCTGTGTGTCGTCAGCCTGCTGCTGGCTGTTTCCGGTTGCGGCATGGTGGATTCGATGCAGAACGGGCTGGCGCATTCCGAGGCAGTTGCCACCGATCTGGAAAAATCCATCGGGCAGAAGCCTTTTGTCGGCTTTAACTGGAACAACGGGTCGCTGACGA
>CBIHQA010000640.1:0-2402 GCA_966211475.1 uncultured Neisseriales bacterium | reverse complement strand
CGCCTGCTGGCGCATGTCCGGCCCGGTGTCGATCAGCAGGGAAACGCCATCCTGACGGACGAAGCAGGAGGAGCGGGTACGCAGGTTCCTGGGGTGCCGCTCTGTGCAAACCTGGCATTCGCAGCCGACCACCGGCGTACCGGCGGACGATCCGCAGCCGAGAACGACGATCTCGGTGCTCACGCGTGCCCCTCCCGCGGGATCTTGAACAGTCGGAAGAAGTTGTCGGTCGTGGCCTGGGCGACCTCCTCCACCGAGATGCCGCGCAGACGGGCGATTTCCTCCGCCACATGCACCACCCAGGAGGGTTGGTTGGTCTTGCCACGATGCGGCACCGGTGCCAGATAGGGGGAATCGGTCTCGATCAGCATGCGGTCCAGCGGCACCCGCTGGGCGACTTCCTTCAGCGCCACCGCATTCTTGAAGGTCACGATGCCGGAAAAGGAGATGTGGAAACCCTGCTCCATGGCTCGTTCGGCTACGTCCCAGCTTTCGGTGAAGCAGTGCATCACACCACCGGCGTCACCGGCATGTTCTTCTTCCATCAGCCGCAAGGTGTCTTCCGCTGCGCTACGGGTATGGATGATCAACGGTTTTCCTGTTTGCCGGGCCGCCCGGATATGGGTGCGGAACCGGTCTCGCTGCCATTCCAGGTCGCCGGTCAGCCGATAGTAGTCGAGGCCGGTTTCCCCGATGCCGACCACCTTCGGACGGTCGGCCAAGGCGACCAGTTCCTCGACCGTCAGTTCTTCCTCTGCCGGCCCGCCATCAGATTCCGTGTCGGGGTGGACCCCGACGGTCGCATACAACTGCGGATGGGAGGCCGCCAGATCCAGCACCTGCGGCATGTCGGTGCGGTTGACCGAGATCACCAGCGCATGGGTGACCCGGTTGGCGGCCATCGCCGCCAGTTGCTGCGGCAGGTTCTGGAGCAGTTCGGGGAAATTGAGATGGCAATGCGAATCAACGTACATCGGAATACCTGTGCGGCCCGTAAGGCCCGCCCTGATGGGGACAGAACGAATTAAGACAATATCAAGGGATGTGCCTGACCGGCGGTTTCGGTCGCGATTTGGCTACCCTGGTGCCGGCGTGGCGGCCAGTCGACGCATCCCGTACGGCTTTCCACGCTCACATGGTGTGCGTGGAACGGTTGGACTGAAGGTGGCCACCGAGAATCGCTTCGATCTTGTTTTTGGCCGCGATTCCGAATTCGTTGTTGCTGAACTGGATACCGACCCCCTGCGAGCGGCTGCCTTGCGCTCCGGGTGGCGTCAGCCAGATCACCTTGCCGGTGACGGTGTATTTGGTGGGTTCGTCCAACAGCGTCAGCAGCAGGAACACCTCGTCGCCGAGGCTGTAAGGCTTCGGCGTCGGCACGAACAGGCCGCCGTTGAGGATAAAGGGCATGTAGGCGGCGTACAGGCTCGCCTTCTCCTTGATGGTCAAGGACATCACACCCGGCCGGGCAACCGGCGCCTTCAGGGGAGCATCAGCCATGGGCCTCTTTCTTCTGCGCCGCCCTGTTTTGCCAGAGTCGGCGGTAACCGATCAGCCACGGTTCCACCAGCAGCTTCGGGTTGAGCGGGTGAGTCAGCACCGTGCGATCTGCCAGCACCTGACGTAACAGTGCCAGCACCTCGAAGCGATCTGCGCGTTCTGCCAGCAGCGTCAAACGGTCGGACCACTCCGGATAATAGCGGATGCGTCCGGCTGCACTCAAACTCAACAGGTCATACAGCCATTTCACCAGCCAGTCGTGCAGCATCGCCACCGGCCCCTTGGCCCAGTCGGCAGCCACGACCAGCGGGTCGGTACGCGGCGCGGCCAGCCATTCCGCGGTACTCCGCCAGCGATCCTGCCAGCCTTCTGCCTGGTATTGGGCGGCAAGCAGCGGCATACCCCCCGCCAGGGCGAGCAGTTCCGCCGAAACGGGATGGGTCTGTTCCCGGCAATACTGCTCCGCCTGTTCAGTTGTCGGCGGCTGCAGATCGATGCGCTGGCAGCGGCTGCGGATGGTCGGCAGTAAACGTTGCCAGTCGCTGGACAACAGCAGGAACTGCAAGCCCGGTGGCGGCTCTTCCAGCGTCTTGAGCAGGGCGTTGGCGGCGAATGCATTCAACCGGTCCGCCGGACGCAGCAGGATCACCCGCAGTCCCTGCCGATGCGAAGACAACTGCACGAAGTCGGCCAGCTCGCGGATCTGCTCGACACCGATCCACAAGCCACTGCGTTTGTTGTCACCCTCATCGGCCGATTCGGCCGGGGGCAGGATTTCCCGATAGTCGGGGTGATGGCCCTGTTCAAACCATTGGCAAGCCTGGCAGGCGCCACAGGCATAGCCGTCCGGTTGGGGACGCTCGCACAGCAGCGCTGCGGCCAGGGCCTCGGCAAACTGCTGC
>CBIHQA010000639.1:0-2410 GCA_966211475.1 uncultured Neisseriales bacterium | reverse complement strand
CTTCGCACGGGGCAAGGTTGGCCTGGGGCAGGTCTGCGAGTTCGAAAGTCTGACCGGAGCGGGTTTCCAGGCTCAGGTGTTGGCTGATGCCCGATGCGGCGACCGTCCCGCGGTAACGGTTCGGGTTTCTGGCCAGGCCCACTATAGTGGGGAGGCGCGTTACTGGCTGGAGCCGGGGGACGTGATCGGTGAGGGGTTCCTGCTGCGCTAGCGCGGGCCGGCCTCTCTGGTGGACTGATCTGGGCGGGGAGGGGTGACGATGGCGGAATTGCGGCATGTGGTGCTGTTCGCGTTCAAGGATGGCGTGAACGCGGCTGAGTGCGTGGAGGAGTTCCAGCGCTTTGCCGACACCATGGATGAGGTGAACGCGTTCGAATGGGGCAACAACGTCAGTCCGGAAGGCCTGGACGGTGGCTTTACCCACTGCTTTCAGCTCTGGTTTGCGGGTACCGCGGAGCGGGACCACTACTTGAACCATCCCCGGCACAAGGCATTCGTGGAGTGGATCCTGCCGCGGCTGGAGAAGGCGCTGGTGGTGGACTACGTTCCCGGTTGAGCCGGGTCAGGCATTGACCGGCCGCAGTGGGGGCCCTGCGCGATGAAGGATGCAGCCATCTACCTGTGGCGTGGCCAGGCGCTGGTGATCGGTGGTTCGATGGATACGCGGCCGCATGCGCATCATGCGGCGCAGCTCACATTGGCGTTGTCCGGTGAGTTTCACATCCGTCGGCCGCGGCATGAAACGACTGAGGAGACGACCGGGCCGCTGACCTTTGCGGCACTGCCGCCCGACGAGCTGCACGCCATCGATGGTAGGTCCGCCCAGTTGGCGTATCTGTTCGTGGATGCTGGTAGCCGTGCCGATGGTCGCTGGCTGGCGGTCGCGAGTGCGACGGCGCCGGAGCCCGCGTTGCAAGGTGCTTTGCGTCGGCTGGCCCAACAGCCGGACCCCGTCGAAGCCGGGCAGTTGGTGCGCCGGTGGCGGGCGCATTCCATGCCAGCGTGGGAACGTCCGCCGGTGTTCGACCGTCGGATCGATAAGGCCTTGGCGTGGCTTGATGCGCATCCCGATGCCGAGCCCAACCATGCCGGGCTTGCTGACGTAGTGGCATTGTCGCCTAGCCGTTTTGCGCATCTGTTCAAGGAACACACCGGGCAGAGCCTGAGCCGCTACCTGTTGTGGCGCCGCTTGCTGGCTGCCACCGCGCGCTTGGCGGCGGGGGCGAACGTCACCGAAGCCGCGCTCGATACCGGGTTTGCCGATACGGCGCACATGAGCCGTGCTTTCCATGCCACGTTCGGGGTGACGCCATCGGATTTCGTGCGGGCGAAGGTATGGGTGCAGCCCACGGATGAACCTGTCTGACCGTACAAGTCAGCAAACCGGTTCAATGCCGCAGGCGTCAGATTTCCTATAGTCGAGGCATTCCGCGCCTGACAACGACGACAGGAGACCGTATGCGCGTTCTTGCAGCCCCGATGGCTTCCGGTTCCCCCCGGCAGGTTGACCTGCTGTTCGACAAGTATGGCGAGAGCCACCGGCATCGCACCAACAAGCTGATTCACTGGATCTGCGTGCCGTCGATCACCTGGACCGTGCTGGCCTTGCTGTGGGCGCTGCATCCGGTGGCGGCGCTGCTATTCGTCGGGCTGAGCCTGGCCTATTACCTGCGCCTGTCGCCGCCGCTTGCGGCGGGGATGGCGTTGTTATCGTTCCTGATGCTGGGTTTGTGTGTGGTGGTGCCCGCGCTGGCGAAGGTGGCCGTTGCGGTGTTCGTGGTGGCGTGGGTCGGGCAGTTCATCGGGCACAAGGTGGAGGGCAAGAAGCCGTCGTTCTTCGAGGATCTGCACTACTTACTGATCGGGCCGCTATGGTTGATGGCGGCAGCGTATCGCCGTATGGGATGGCGTTATTGAGCAGCCACGCCCGTTCGGAACGAAAAACGGCCACCTACGGGTGGCCGTTTTGCATTCTGCCGGGAGGGATGTCAGGCCTTCTGTTGCTTCTGCATGAAGGCGTTTTCCAGCGCCTGCTCCGCGCCGAGGATGTGTTCGCGCAGGAAGCCGGCTGCAGCCTCGACGTCCTTGTTACGGCAGTGCGTCAGCAGGGCGGCGTGCTCCTGTTGGGCGAGCTGGCTGTAGTCGGCGTAGAGGATCTGTACGCGGGTGTAGCGTTCGGTCTTGTTGAGCAGCGATTCGACCAGCGCCAGGCCGTGCGGGCGTTCTGCGGCACGGTAGAGCGCAAGGTGGAACTGGGCGTTGAGCCGGCCCCACAGGGCGACGTCTTTCTTTTTGAGCGCCACGTCGAATTGCTTCAGTAGGGCCTCGGCCTCGGACAGGTCTTTTTCCGTCTGCTTTGGGATGGCGCGGCGGATCAGGTCGCATTCGATCAGGGTGCGGATGTCGAGCA
>CBIHQA010000638.1:0-2411 GCA_966211475.1 uncultured Neisseriales bacterium | reverse complement strand
TGCGCGAAGGCGTGAAGGCGCTGACCAGCGCGTTCCCGGTGTATGGCGCGTAAGCAGTAACCCACCTGCGGGTCCGACTGCCTATAGCGCAGTCCGACCTGCAGGGAGCACGGCAACAACGACATACCGCCTCCCTCAGCCCGGCGTCATTGCGAGCGAAAGCGAGGTCACACCCGCCCCATCGGCGGGCTTGTGCTTGTTCCGGCAGCAGACCGCCAGGGACAAGAAGATGCATCGCAGCGCTTGATGACAATACGGGCAGGGACGCGCCGACGCAGAAACGGCCTATCCCTAGCACCACAAAAATTGCCGCTGTCACGGCAATCACCGGGGGAAATGGCCATGAATGCATCTGCTTTGCGGGCCGTATGCGCGGCTTCGCTGTCGTTGTTGATCGGGTTGGGTAGTGCCACCGCGCAGGCAGAGCCGGGGGTGAGCAAGGAAGAAATCCTGTTCGGCCAGAGCGTCGGCATGACCGGCCCTTACGGGCAGGTCGCGATGGAGTTCAGCACCGGCATCCAGGTGTTCTTCACTTATCAGAACGACCTGGGCGGCGTGAACGGCCGCCGCCTGACGCTCAGCGTACGTGACGACGCCTACCTGCCGGAAAAGACCCTGACCAACGTCACCGCGCTGGCACCGGATGTGTTCGGCCTGGTCGGCATCTTCGGCAGCCCCAACAACCAGGCGATCAGCGATTATCTGCAACGGGCCAAGCTACCATCGGTCGCACCCTATACCGGCCTGGACCCGAAACAGTACAGCCCCTGGCTGTTCAACGTGCGGGCCGGCTACGACGACGAGGCAGAACGCATCGTCAAGCAGCTCAACAGCCTGGGCATGAAGCGCGTCGGCGTGCTCTATCAGAACGACGGCTATGGCAAGGCGGCAATGGAAGGCATGCAGCGCGCGCTGAAGAAGTACCAGCTGGACGTGATCGCCAGCGTGCCCTATGACCGACTCGAAGGCGACGTGACGCAGGCGGTGAAGACCCTGTCCGCCGCGCAATTGCACGCGGTAGTGCTGGCCGCCGGCAGCAAGCCTGCCGCGGAGTTCATCCAACAGATGAAGAAACACGGCCAGGCGCCGCAGTACTTCGCGCTGTCGCTGGTGGATGCCGGCGAGCTGTACTCGCTGGTGGACGAATCGGCAGTTGGTGTGGCGATCTCGCAAGTGGTGCCCAACCCGACTTCCGGGCAGGAGGCGGTGGCCTCCGCCTACCGCCGCGCCATGAAACAATACGCGCCGGGCCAACGCCTGACCTACGCTGGCATGGAAGGCTTCCTGGCCGGCTGGGTGGTGGCCGAAGGCCTGAAGAAGGCCGGCCAGAATCCGACCCGCCAGAGTTTCGTGCAGGCGTTGGAGTCGCTGGATGAAAACGCCTTCGGCGGCTTCCCGCTGCACTACCAGCCGAACAACCACCGCGGCGCCAACTACGTGGAGTTCGCGGTGATCGGCAAGGGTGGCCGGCTGATCCACTGAATTTGATCGAGAAGACAAGAAGCGCATGAACGCCCCGTTCGAACAACCCGACGACGCCGACGGCTACGCGCCGTTTCCCGTGGTCCGCCTGCGCGGCGGCCAGGTGGAAACGGCCGAGGACACGCTGGCCGAGGAAGTACCGGTCGCGCTGGTCTACAACGGCATCTCGCACGCCGTGATGATGACCAGCCCGCGCGACCTGGAGGCGTTCGCGCTGGGCTTCTCGCTGTCCGAAGGTATCGTCGAGCGGCTGGGCGAAGTGTACGAGGTGGACATCCAGTACCACGCCGAAGGCATCAGCGTGGAACTGGTGATCGCCACCTCGCGCATGGCCGCGCTGAAAACCCGCCGCCGCACATTGGCCGGCCGCACCGGTTGCGGTCTGTGCGGCGTGGAAAGCCTGGAAGAAGCCCTGCCCGCGCCGCACGGTGTCGCCCAGACGCTGTCGGTGACGTCAGATGCGGTGCTGCACGCCATGTCCGCCATGCAGGCCCGCCAGCCGCTCAATCGCCTGACCGGCGCCGTCCATGCCGCCGGCTGGGCCACGCCGGACGGTACGTTGCAGTACGTGCTGGAAGATGTCGGCCGCCACAACGCGCTCGACAAGCTGATCGGCACCTTGGCCCGCACCGGCGAACTCGGCCAACCCGGCTTCGTGCTGCTGACCAGCCGCGCCAGCGTGGAGCTGGTGCAGAAAGCCGCGATGGTCGGCATCCCGCTGGTCGCCACCGTCTCCGGCCCGACCGCGCTGGCGGTGAACCGCGCGCAAGACAGCGGCGTGACCCTGCTCGGCTTCGTCCGGCCGGGACAGTTATCGATTTACAGCCATCCGCAGCGCATCGCGCTGCCGACGGCATGAAACCAGTTTGAGCAGGTGGTTGGGAGCTAAGGCAGGCAGGGAGCGGGGGCTCCCGCCTGCCCTTTTTTTC
>CBIHQA010000637.1:0-2415 GCA_966211475.1 uncultured Neisseriales bacterium | reverse complement strand
GTGACATCAGCCGCCGTGAACTCGTTCATCTTGTCATTCAATTGCTGAGTGATGTAAGCCTGTAGATCATCCAGGGGAAGTCGCTTTATGGCTCGCATCTGCTCGTCTCGACTCAGCGCCTTGAGCAGCGCGCTGTCCATCGGCCCCACAGAGACGCGGTCGACATCCTCTCGCTTCGTAATGCTCATGATCTCGTCTCGAAACCCAGAGTCATAGTCCAAGGGATCCGGCACGAGATGCACCCGGCCTTCGCGAATCGGCGCCTACAGTTGCAGCAGGACGAAGACGTTGCGCAGCGTCTGTTCGCGAAACGACGCTGGATTCCGTGTTGGGCTGTACTCTGGTCGCATGCCATGGGCATTAACGAACGGATGGACCAGCACCAATTCGTCCACATACGACAGCATGCCTGTGACGCTCGTGGACAGCGTGCGCGCGTCCACCACCCCGAGATACACCGCGCGAGATCGCCTGGTCTGGGGGCGCGGCAGCAGTTCGACGAGTTGCGTTTCGGCGGGCCAAAGCGCTGCAAACAATTCATGAACCTCGCGAACCTGCGCATCGGTAATGTTGCGGCGGACCTCCAGCCACGATCCGACTTCGTTGATCCTGAGGATGTCGATAACACCGTTGATCAGTACCAGGTTTCGTTCGCGGATGCTCAGCACGGTCCATGTGGGCCGTCGGTAGGGTTCCAGCCCGGCGCAACAGTCGCCGAACGCTCGTCCGCTGCCGCACCCACAGGGGGCGGCGGCGTCCAGCGCTGTGCGAGGCGGCACTTTCGCTAGGCTCTCGTGAGCCTTCGACGTGCGGCCGAACTTGTCGCGAAACGACGATGTCCCGTCTTCGTGGCCGATGTACGTCTCGCCGCCGAATTGCCACAGCTCGGCCTTGGGCAGAAGAGTAAACGCCACTTCGGCCCAGGCCAATCCGCAGTGGTGCTCTGGATGCAGCCAGAGAGGATTGGACGCCGCCACATACCTCCTCGCGCGTGACTTCAGTACGAGATTGATAGCATGAACCTCACCTTCGTCGAGCACGCGTCCACGAATTAGGGCATCGGTTCGCGTCATTGAGTTTCCGCGGAAGCGGGCATGAGTTCGTCTCGACAGGACGTCGACGTCTTGCGGAGCCTCGGCGTACTCCAAGTTTGTAAGAATGAGACAGTGGTCTGCGTCCAGGGCGACGATGGTCTGAGACCCGATCAGATCGATGCCAGGATCGCGCGGATATCTGCAGGCCTGGGACTCGGGGGGCAGCTGTGGGTGGTAGATCGTCACGGGGTGATCGCTGATCAGGAACTTGACACGCGAATGGACCGCCGAAACGATCTCCCGCACGCACTCCGACCACATCGTCGCGTGCATCTGGCGCAATGATTGCATTTGCAGCATCAGCTCGAGCTGCGGAAGGCCCCGGTAGCGTTCCTGAATCCAGTCGAGACCCTTCGGAGTGCGCAGCTTCTGCGCGTCCAGATATTCGAAGAAGTCGCGGAAGAGGCGATGCATGCGAAGTTGATCGCCTGCAATCCATGCGCGGACTGCGTCTGCGCCGCTCTTGTCGATCTTGCCGAAGAGGAACGTCTCGATTTCGTCGTTGAGCGTCTGCCCGAAGCGGGTGGTGTAAAGATCGCGCTCCTTGAAGGCGAGCTTCGGTGAAAGCTCCTTCACTGCGGCCTCCCGTTTGCTGCGCCCAGCCGGCAGCGCGACGGTGTCGGGCGTCAGGTCGAGCACGTGAAGCTTGTGCTGGCCCTTCGAAAGGAAACCCCGTTGGTACCACTGAGGCACATAGTGGTTGTCCCTCGTGATCTGTTGTTGTTGCTGCATGACGCGATTCTGGTCATGTTGCACCATCGCTTCAAGCGCGGTGCACTGTCGGCGGAGATGACACACGGGTGCGTCTTCCCGCCGCAGCGCGCAAGCGCCTCGAAAACGCCGCTGCCGCTTCCTTGTTGGAGTATCAGCGAGCGGACAACAGCCCACCATGGGCCGCCGTCCGGGGACCTGGGTCTCTCAGACTCGACCGGTTGCCGGGTTGTTCCACGAAGCCCCCGGCCGTGCGTTCGACGCCTTTGCTGCTGCCTGATGAGGTCCGGTTGATTTCGAATATGGATCGGCACCGCGAGTTCGAACCGTAGGAAAGCGGTTGAACGGTAGCCTCGGGTGCGTCCTAGTGCTGCTACACCTCCTGCAGCGGTTATCCGCACTAGCGACGATCGTCAACCCGAACGGCCGCTTAGTGTCTGCCAGCGCAAGTACGGCTGCCGGCGACCAAAGGCGGCAACCGCTGCAGAGCGGACTGACAATCCCACAAGTCGAAGTGACTGGGGGCTGCCCAGCTGCTTCCAGCCTGCGCGAAAACTGCGCGTGCAGGCCGTCGTACGGACGGTCGCTCCGATCGCTGCCGCGCCGGCGC